>JBJSXO010000061.1:0-14464 GCA_046086425.1 Actinomycetota bacterium
AGCCGCCGGGACGTCCTCGACCGCGCCCGTGCGGACGTCGACGAGCTTCTGCCAGCCGCGGCCCAGCGGCGGTGCCGACCGTGCCGACTTCTGGGGCGTCATGCGGAACATCGTGACCTCGAGGCGCCCGTCGGGCAGCCACACCAGCTGCGGTCCGACCGGCTTGCCCACCTCGACCCACTCGGCCGGTCCCTCCTCGGGCAGGCACCACGCGTCGCGCGATGGTGCGCCGGCGGCGGCGACGATCCGGATGCAGCGGGTGTCCGCGGCGTAGTAGGCGACGGTGCCCCCGAGGGCCGGGTCGGGGCGCTCGGCGAGCGACGGGAACTCGGGGAGGGGCCGGTTTTCCTGTGCGTGGAAGACGAGGATCGAGAGCCACGTGCCGAGGACGAACAGCACCCCCACCCCGGCGACCACGCCGATGGCGATCCCCACCCGGCGCGCCCGGTTGCCTGCCACGGGAGGATTCTGGGCCCGTGGCGGTCGGTGGCGCCAGGGCCGGAAGACCCGCGCCGGCGGTTCGACGCCTCAGCGGCCCTCGAAGGTGGGGGGTCGCTTCTCGAAGAAGGCGGTCAGGGCTTCGCGTGTGTCGGCGCTGTGGATGTTCACGTTCTGGGCCAGCGCCTCCACCTCCAGCGCCTGGAGCAGGGTCGACGACCCGGCGTGGTCGAGCTGACGCTTGGTCATCGACAGCGCGATCGGGGGCCCGCCGGCAATGGCTGCTGCGACCTCTGCGACGCGCGCGTCGAGCCCGACGGCGGGGACGACCTCGTTGACCAGCCCGTAGTGGTCGTACGCGCGTGCGGCCGGGACCATCTCGGCGGTGAGCGCGAGCTGCTTGGCAAGGTGCACGCCGACGCGCTGGCGCAGCAGCCACGACGTGCCGAAGTCGAGGCTCAGCCCGCGCTTGGTGAAGATGGCCGAGAACCGAGCGCGGTCGGAGCACCACAGCAGGTCGGCGGCGAGGGCGAGCCCGAGGCCGGCGCCCACGCACACCCCGTCGACCTTGGCGACCACCGGGATGGGGCACTGGTGCACCGCGAGCATGGCTTCGCCGAGGACCCGCATGGCGTCCAGGTAGCTGCCACCGGACGTGCCGTCGGCCTCACCTCCGGACAGGTCGGCACCCGCGCAGAAGTCGCCGTTCGCCCCGGTGAGGATCACCACCCGCGCGCCGGAGTAGCCGACCTGCCGGAAGATCTCGCCGAGGTGCACCCACATGGCTCCGGTGCACGCGTTCTTCGTCGCGGGTCGGTCGAGGGTCACGGTGACGACGTGACCGTCCCGCTCGACGCGGACGTTCTCGTGGGCGAACGCGGCGGGCCCCATCCCCGGGACCGTATCGCGGCGTCACGCCGGTGGCATTCAGCGGCATGCGGCGGTATCCGGTGGCACCCGGTGGCGGACGCTGCGGCCGATCCCTACGATTCGCGGGTCGCACCCGGGCCGACGCCCGGCCCACGCTCGGCCAGAGGGGAGACCGTGACCGCCTTCCGGGCTCACGACATGCTGACCAACGTCGACATGGGCGACCAGACGCCGCCCGAGTGGCTGGTGCGGGTGAAGGAAGACACCTTCCGGGGTGGTCCGGCGTTCCTCGCCAGCCGTGATCTCGACGAGGTGCTCGCCGAGATGGACGCGCTCGGTGTCGAGCGCGCGGTGATCCTCGGGAGGATGAGCGGGCTGTCGACCCGCACCGCGCGGTTCCTCGAGGCGCGCCCCGACCGGTTCAGCCTCGGCCTCGGGGGCTTCGACTTCCTCCGCCCGATGCCGTCGATCCGGACCCTGCAGTCCATGGTCGCGGACTACCCGGTCGCGTACGCGATCGCCGGGCCGAGCTTCTGGGGCGACGGCATGTACGCCCCCGACGACGCCGTCTACTACCCGCTCTACACGAAGGCCTGTGAGCTCGGCCTCCCGGTGTGCCTCAACACCGGGATCCCCGGCCCGCCGCTGCCGGCCGAGCCCCAGAACCCGATCCATCTCGACCGGGTGTGCATCCGGTTCCCCGACCTCAGGCTGTGCATGGTGCACGGCGCGGATCCGTGGTGGGACGTGGCCATCCGGCTCATGATCAAGTACGCCAACCTCCGCCTGATGACCTCGGCCTGGGCGCCGAAGCGGCTGCCCGAGTCGCTGCTGCACTACATGCGCACGCGGGGCCGGGACCGGGTGATCTTCGCATCCGACTCGCCGGTGCTCTCGCAGACCCGTTGCGTCGACGAAGCCCGGGCCCTCGACCTCGAGCCCGACGTGCTCGCGGCGTACCTCTACGGCAACGCCCAGGACTTCTTCTTCGGGGGCGGCACCTCCGGTTCGGGCCCACCGGAGCCCCCACGCGCGAAAGTGGAGTCATGACCAACCTCGACCACCGTGTGATCGACCTGCTCGACGGCCACTGGTACGCGAGCCAGCCCTTCGCGGACTGGGCCTGGATGCGTGAGCACGCGCCGGTCTACCGGGACGAGGTCAACGAGGTGTGGGCCATCACCCGCTACGACGACGTGCTGATGATCGAGAGGGACCCCGCGACCTTCTCGAGCCACCGCGCCCCGCGCCCGCACGGTGACCACCTCCCGATGATCATCTCGATGGACGGTCGTGAGCACACCATGCGCCGCAGGCTCGTGAGCCGGGGCTTCACGCCGCGGCGGGTCCGGGACCACGAGACGACCGTGCGCCGGATCTGCACCGAGATCATCGACCGTGTCGCCCCGCAGGGTGAGTGCGACTTCGTGTGGGACATCGCGGCGCCGCTGCCGCTGCTGCTCATCGCCGACATGCTGGGCTTCCCGCCCGAGTCCTACGACGATCTGCTGCACTGGTCGGACGACCTCATCCGCGGCACCACCATCAACGATCCCGATGCCGCGATGGCGGCGGCGATGGCGGCCATCGCGTTCCGGGAGTTCCAGCTCGGCGTGATCGCCGACCGGCGCGCGAAGCCGCCACAGGACGACCTGGTCAGCATCCTCTGCCATGCGGAGATCGACGGCGAGCACCTCGACGACGAGTCGATAATCCAGGAGAGCCTGCTGATCCTCATCGGGGGCGACGAGACCAGCCGTCACGTGATGACCGACGGGATGCTCGCGCTCCTCGACCATCCCGACCAGATGGAAATCCTGCGCGACGACCCGGCGTCGCTCGAGGTGGGCGTGGAGGAGCTGCTGCGCTGGGTGACGCCGATCAAGAACATGAGCCGGACGGTCACCCGTGACGTCGAGCTGCGCGGACAGACGTTGCGCGAAGGCGACCAACTGATCCTCATGTATCCCGCGGCCAACCGCGACCCCGCGGTGTTCGCGGAGCCCGACCGGTTCGACGTGCGTCGCAACCCCAACCCGCATCTCGCCTTCGGGTTCGGCCCGCACTTCTGCATGGGCGCGTCGCTGGCCCGGATGGAGCTGCGGGTGATGTTCGGCGAACTGCTGCGCCGGCTGCCCGACCTGCGCCTCGCAGGCGAGCCCATGCCGCGCCGGGCGTCGAACTTCATCTCGGGGCCGGAGGCCATGCCGGTCGCGTTCACGCCGGTCCCGACATGAGCGACGCGGACGCGGGATACACGTCGGTCGACGGCCTCGACGTGCGGCTCGACGGCGAGGTGCTGCGGTGCACGCTGAACCGCCCGCGGACCCGCAACTCGCTCGACTCCGTGATGATGACCGGTCTGATCCGCGCGCTCGAGACCGCCGGCCAGGACGAGCAGGTGCGGGTCGTCGTGCTCGACGGCGCGGGGGGCGACTTCTGCGCGGGGGCCGACATCGTCGCTCGCAACGCGCCGACCGGGGAGCGCCCGCGGGTCGGGAGCATCCAGCGGCGACTCCCGGTGGAGGCCAACCGGCTGATGACGCTCCTGCTCACCGTGCAGACCCCGGTGGTCGCGCGGGTGGAGGGCTGGGCGACGGGCATCGGCTTCCACATCGCGCTTGCGGCGGACTTCTGCATCGCCGCGGCGTCGGCCCGGTTCTGGGAGCCGTTCCTCACCCGCGGGTTCACCCCCGACAGCGGCGGGACGTGGCTCATCCCGCGGCTGGTCGGGGTCTCCCTGGCGCGTGACCTGGTGCTGCTCGGTCGCGAGGTCACCGGGTCCGAGGCGGCCGACCTCCGGCTGATCCACGCCGCGGTGCCCGCCGCCGCGCTCGACGAGGCGACCGAGACGCTCGTGGCCGACCTCGCGACGAAGCCCACGGTGGCGCTCGGCCTGGCCAAGTGGCTGATGTTCACCGGAGGGTCGGTGCCGTTCGAGCAGCACCTCGCCAACGAGGCGTTCGCGATGGAGCTGTCGTCGCGCAGCGAGGACTTCCGCGAGGGGTTCGCGGCCTGGCGGGAGAAGCGCGACCCGGACTTCTCCGGGCGGTAGCGGCGGGGCCCGATGCGGTAGAACCGGGGCGTGCGCCTGGCCGTCCTGGTGAAGCAGATCCCCGCCTTCGACGCGATGGAGCTCGGTCCCGACGGCCGTCTGCGGCGCGACGGCCTCCCGCTCGAGATGAACCCATACTGCCGACGCGCCGTGGCCCAGGCGGTGGAGCTCGCGGCCACGCTCCCGGGCGCGCACGAGTGCGTCGTCGTCACGCTCGGCCCCCCGTCGGCGGCCGACGTGCTGCGCGAGGCGATCGCGTGGGCGACCGCCCGGGGTGTGGACGCGCGCGGCGTGCTCGTGAGCGACCCGGCCTGCGCGGGATCCGACACCCTGGCCACGGCCCGCGCGCTGGCGGCCACGCTCACGGCGGAGGGCCCGTTCGACCTCGTCCTCATGGGCCGCAACTCGGTGGACGCCGACACCGGGCAGGTGGGTCCCCAGGTCGCGCAGCTGCTCGGGCTCCCCTTCCTCACCGGGGTCAAGGAGCTGGTGGTCACCGGCGACCTCGTGCACGCAGGCTGCGAGCACGACGACACGTTCGTGACCGCCGAGGTGCGCCTCCCGCTGGTGCTGTCGGCGGCCGAGCGGCTGATCGACCCGTGCAAGGTCGATCCGGAAGGCCGGGCCGCGGTGCCCAGCGACCGCATCCGTACCCGCACCGCGGCCGAGCTCGGCCCGGGCCCGTGGGGCCAGGCCGCGTCGCCGACCTGGGTGGGTGAGGTGCGGGTCGTCGCGGGCGCTCGCGCGGGCACGGTGCTCACCGGCGACCTGCACGCGCAGGTCGCGCGCGCGGTGGAGACCCTCGCGGCGCGCGGGGCGCTCGCGGGGGACCCGCCGGCGACGACCGGTGCCGTGCCGCCGGCTCGCCCGGTGTCGGGCCCCCCGGTCGTGGTCGTGGTGGAACCCGACCGTCCCCACGACACCCGCGAGCTCCTCGGCACCGCCGCCCGGCTCGCCGCAGGGATCGACGGGCATGCGGTCGCGATCCGCATGACCGACGACGACGACGACCGCCTCGGCCGGTGGGGTGCCGACGCGATCGTGGCGGTGACCGGTGCGTCGGAGGAGGAGGACGTCGCCGCGGCGGTCGCGGTGTGGGCTGGCGCACGCGCCCCGTGGGCCGTGCTCGTTCCGAGCACGGCGTGGGGTCGCGAGGTGGCGGGGCGTGTGGCCGCGTCACTCGGAGCCGGCCTCACCGGGGACGCCGTCGACCTCGAGGTGCACGACGGCCGGCTGCTCGCCTGGAAGCCGGCGTTCGGCGGTCAGCTGGTCGCGGCGATCCACGCCGAATCGCCCACGCAGATGGTCACGGTGCGGGTCGGCGTGCTGCCGACCCTCGCGCCGCGTCCCGCGGCGTCGCCCACTGTCGAGTCGCGAGGGATCACCGGGACGAGCCGCGTGTGCGTGCTCTCTCGCACGCGCGACGACGACCTCGACGTGCTCGCCGAAGCGACCGCGGTGATCGGGGTGGGTCGCGGCGTGGACCCGGCGGACTACCCCGCGCTCGAGCCGCTGTGCGCCGCGCTCGGGGCCGTGCTCGGAGCCACCCGGAAAGTCACCGACCAGGGATGGCTCCCGCGGGCCCGCCAGATCGGCATCACCGGCCGGTCGATCGCGCCGCGGGTGTTCGTGTCGGTCGGGTCGAGTGGCAAGTTCAACCACATGGTCGGCGTGCGCAACGCAGGAACCGTGCTCGCGATCAACCCCGACCCCGCGGCGCCGGTGTTCGCGGCCGCCGACGTCGGCATCGTCGGGCGCTGGCAGGAGGTCGTCCCGCTGCTCGTCCCGGCGCTCGTGGCCGCGCGCGGCGCACGACCCGGGCCCGAGGCGACCCGATGACCCCGCGGATCGGGTGACCCGGGGTCAGCGGCGCTCGAGCGCGATCGCCGGGATCACCCGGCTGGTGGCCTCGGCGTAGCCCCCGAACTGGGGGAGGATCTCGGTCTGGCGGGAGTAGAGCGCGTCGCGCTCGGGACCGGTCACCTCGACGGCCCGCGCCGCGAACCGGTCGGTGCGGTACTCCACCTCGACGTCGGGGTGCGCAACGAGGTTGCGTTACCAGTCGGGGTGGGCGGGAGCGCCGGCCTTGGACGCGAAGACCACGAGTCGGTCGCCGTCGACGAGGCAGCACAGCGGCGTCTCCCGGTGGGCGCCGGTCTTGGCGCCCGTGTGGTGCAGGATCAGCATCTCGACGCCATCGAACTGCCCGCCGCAGTGGCCGCCGTTGGCCCGGAACTCGGCCATGACCTGCGCGTTCCAGTCGTTCATCGCGGTGACCTCGTTGCTCACGCGATCTCCTTTTGGGGTCAGGCCCAGGATCGGGCCCGGGGTCGGGGTCGCACCGGGGGACGTGCCGTGCGCGGCGTCACGGTAGTGGCGCGTCCCCGGCTCCCCCGGCCGCGAGCGCGGCGTTCACGGCCTCGGCGATGCGTCGTCCGTCGGTGCCCGCGCCGGCCCGGGCCCGCACGGCCTTGATCACCACGCCGGTCGCGGCCTTGCCCTCGTGCCCGGCCGCCTTCGCCGCGGCGACCTCCTCGGCCACCACCGCGGCGAGCTCGTCGTCGTCGAGGGCGGCGGGCAGGTAGCGCTCGAGCACCGCCTGCTCGGCCCGCTCGGCGTCGGCGCGGTCGTCGCGTCCGGCGTCGGCGTAGGTCTGGGCCGCCTCGACGCGCCGCTTGACCTCGCTGCCGATCACCGCGGTCACCGCGTCGTCGTCGAGCTCCGCGTGGGTCTCCCCGGCGGTCTCGGCCTTGGTGATCGCGGTGAGCACGAGCCGCAGCGTCGCCACCGTGGTGGCGTCCTTCGCGCGGATCGCCTCGGTGAGGTCGGCCTGGATGCGGTCCTTGAGGGTCGTCGCCATGGGAACCGTTCTACTCGTGTGGTGTCGCGGGGGTGTGGCCGGGCCCGCCCTCCACGAGGCGGATCCGGGCCCGGTCGGTGACCCCGGGCGTGCCGAGGCCGACCCCGGGCGGCAGCTCGACGTGCAGCTCGTCGCCCCCGTCGACCGCGGCGGTGCCCGACACGAGCACGCCGTCGAGCACGTGCCCGCCGTGGCGCCGGTCGTCGGCGAGGAAGTGCAGGTGGTAGCCGGGCGCCTCGAGGCCGGCGACGGTGTCGGGGAAGCGGAAGCCGAGCAGCGTGCCGGTGGCGCGGTCGAGGTCCCACTCCGTCTGGTGCGCGGTCACCTCGGCGAGGGGCGGGTACGGCGGCGTCTGCTCGCGCACGCTGCGGAGGCGGAGATGGGTGAACGTCCCGTCGACCCGCGCAGCGACCACGCTCGTGTGCGGCGCGAGCGCGTCGAGGGCCCGTTGGACCTCGACGAGCGGCAGGGGCCCGGTCAGCTCGGTGTGCCCGGTCGGGGCGAAGCGGCAGACCACCGCGAACGGGGTGCAGGTGTGCGTCGGCACCGGGTGGACCTGCCCGTCGGCGTCGACGACGTACGCCGCGCTGTCGAGCACGATCAACTCACCACCGAGGTGCTGCACGGTGCCGAGCCCGAGGTCACCGTGCGCGAGCAGCTCTCCGATTGTGGTGTCGCCGTCGAAGCGGCCGTCGATGAGCGCGTCGAGCGTGCCGATCTGGAACGCGGTGCGCTCGGCGTCGGGATCGTGGGCAAACCCGTCGCGGGTCAGCGCGCGCACGTGCAGCGCGCCGATTAGGCGGTCGTCGACGATGTCCCGGGCCACTGCGGGAGCCTAGAGGGTGGTGTCACCGGGACCGGAGGCCCGGGCCGAGTGCACACGCGGGCGTACCAGGCGGGCGAGCTCGGCGTACGCGGTGCCGCGCGGGCTCGAGGCGCGCCACGCGAGCCCCAGGGTCCGGTGCACCGGCTCACGGAACCGGCGCACGGCGATGCCGTTGCCGGGTCGGGCTTCCACCGCCGCGGCGCTGGCGGGGAGCAGCGTGACGCCGTTGCCCGCAGCGACCATCTGTACGAGCGTGGGCAGGCTCGTGGCCCGCGCGTCGGTCGGTTGGGTCCCGGCGAGGTCGCACACCGACAGCGCCTGGTCGCGCAGGCAGTGCCCGTCCTCGAGCAGCAGCACACGCAGCCCCGCGAGCACGTCGACCGACACGGGGCCGCGACCGCGGGCGAGGCTGTGGCCCTCGGGCAGCGCGAGCAGGAACGGGTCGTCGGTCAGCGTGGCGACGGCGAAGCGCTCGTCGTCGACGGGGAGCGCGCAGAGCGCGAGGTCGACCCGTCCGTCGCGCAGGCCGCCCAGGAGCGCGTCGGTGCGCAGCTCCTCGATGCGCACCTCGGCAGCCGGGAAGCGGCTGACCAGGATGGGGACCAGGGCCCCGAGCACGTAGGGCGCAACGGTGGGGATCGCGCCGACGACCACCGGTCCCGCGAGCTCGCCGTCGGCGGCGCCGAGCTCCTCCATCATCTCGTCGACCCCGCGCAGGAGGTGGGTCGCCCGGGCCACCACTGCGTCGCCCGCCGGGGTGAGCCGGATGCCCCGGGGCAGGCGCTCGACCAGGGTGGTGCCGAGCCGGCGCTCGAGCTCGCGGATCTGGGCCGACAGCGCCGGCTGGGTCACGTGGCAGGCCGCGGCGGCCCGGCCGAAGTGGCCGGCATCGGCCAGGGCGACCACGTAGGCGAGCTGCTGCAGCGTCGGCCGTTGCATAACCAAAGATTATCGGATGGGCAACCACGATCTCTTGGACTTCTCCCTCCGATCGGCGCATGGTGGTCACGTACCCCAAAACGCCGTAGCGCCGGTCACCCCCGGCGACCCTCAGGAGGGCGACGACCATGGACAACGAGCGCACCTGCCCATTCTCGGCCGGTCACCGCGGACCGACGAACCGCGACTGGTGGCCCGAGCAGGTCGACCTGCGGGTCCTGCACCCGAACCACCCGGCCGGTGACCCCACTGACGACGACTTCGACTACGCGGCCGAGTTCGCCACCGTCGATCTCGACGAGCTCAAGCGCGACATCGAGGTGGTGATGACGACCTCTGAGGCGTGGTGGCCGGCCGACTACGGCCACTACGGGCCGCTGTTCATCCGCCTGGCCTGGCACGCCGCCGGCACGTACCGGATCTCCGACGGGCGCGGCGGTGCCGGAGCCGGGCAGCAGCGCTTCGCGCCGCTCAACAGCTGGCCCGACAACGCCAACCTCGACAAGGCCCGGCGGCTGCTGTGGCCGGTCAAGCAGAAGTACGGCCGCAGGGTCTCGTGGGCCGACCTGATGGTCTTCGCCGGCAACTGCGCGTTGGAGTCGATGGGCTTCACCACTTTCGGCTTCGCGGGCGGACGCGAGGACCCGTGGGAGCCCGACGAGACCTACTGGGGCACCGAGCGCGCCTGGCTCGCCGACGAGCGCTACTCCGGCGACCGGGAGCTCGCCGATCCTCTCGGGGCGGTGCAGATGGGCCTCATCTACGTGAACCCCGAGGGGCCCAACGGCGAGCCGAACCCCCTCGCCGCGGCACGCGACATCCGTGAGACGTTCGCGCGCATGGCGATGAACGACGAGGAGACCGTCGCGCTCATCGCCGGCGGGCACACGTTCGGGAAGGCCCACGGCGCGGCGAACGCCGACACCTACGTCGGCCCGGAGCCCGAAGGCGCGGCGATCGAGGCCCAGGCCTTCGGCTGGGCCAACACCTTCGGCACGGGCCGGGGTGGCGACACGATCACGAGCGGGCTCGAGGGGGCGTGGACGCCCACGCCGGTGTCGTGGGACAACAGCTACTTCGAGACGCTGTTCCGCTACGAGTGGGAGCTGGTGAAGAGCCCGGCGGGCGCGTGGCAGTGGGCGCCGACCGACCCGGCCGCGGCCGACACCGTGCCCGACGCCCACGACTCGGTGAAGCGCCACGCCCCGATGATGCTGACCACCGACCTCGCCCTGCGGGTGGACCCGGCGTACGAGAAGATCTCCCGCCGGTTCCTCGAGCACCCCGACGAGTTCGCCGACGCGTTCGCCCGCGCGTGGTTCAAGCTCACCCACCGCGACCTCGGCCCGTACGCGCGCGGCGTGGGGGCGTTGGTCCCGCCGGAGCCCCAGATCTGGCAGGACCCGGTGCCCGCGGTCACCCACCCGCTGGTCGGGGCCGACGACGTCGCGGCGCTCAAGGCCCGCATCCTCGGCTCGGGCCTCTCGGTCGCCCAGCTGGTGAAGACGGCGTGGGCGTCGGCGGCGACGTTCCGGGGCACCGACAAGCGCGGTGGCGCCAACGGAGCGCGCGTGCGCCTCGCCCCGCAGAAGGACTGGGCGGTCAACGAGCCGGCGGAGCTGGCCGAAGTGCTGGCCACGCTCGAAGGCATCCGGGCGGAGTTCGACGCAGCGCAGTCCGGGGGGACCCGGATCTCGCTCGCCGACCTCATCGTCCTCGGCGGCTGCGCCGCGGTCGAGCAGGCGGCGCGCGACGCGGGCGTGGCCATCGAGGTCCCGTTCACGCCTGGGCGCACCGACGCCACTCCGGAGCAGACCGACGCGGCGTCCTTCGCCGTGCTCGAGCCCACCCACGACGGCTTCCGCAACTACGTGGACGCCCGGCTCAAGGTGGCGCCGGAGCAGCTGCTCGTGGACCGGGCGAACCTGCTCACCCTCAGCGCGCCGGAGATGACCGTGCTGGTCGGTGGCCTGCGCGTGCTCGGGGCCAACCACGGAGGGTCGAGCCTCGGGGTGCTCACCGAGCGCCCGGGCATGCTGACCAACGACTTCTTCGTGCACCTGCTCGACATGCGCACGGCGTGGTCGGCGACCTCGGACGCCGAGGAGACGTTCGTCGGACGCAACCGGGCCACCGGTACGCCGAAGTGGTCGGCGAGTCGGGTGGACCTGGTCTTCGGATCGAACTCCCAGCTCCGGGCCCTGGCCGAGGTGTACGCGAGCGACGACGCACGCGAGAAGTTCGTGCGGGACTTCGTGGCGGCGTGGGCAAAGGTGATGGATCTCGACCGCTTCGACGTGCGCTGATCCTCCGTACCCCTCAGGCGTCACCCTCGTCGCCCAGGCGACCGCGCTTCCAGTAGCCGCGGAAGGTCGCCCGGGCGCGGGGGACGCCCCGTTCCTCGAACAGGTGCCGGCGGATCCGCTGGACCGACGCAGCCTCGCCCGCGACCCAGATCCGGTCGTCGGCGCCGATGGTCTCGGCCCGCACGGCGGCCACCATCGCCGCGCCGGGATCGCCAGGGTCGGCCAGGTCGTGCCAGGTGACCGTGGCCCCCGGGTGCGCGGGCAGCGTCGTGCGGCCCTCGGGTGCGCCGACCTCGACGTGCACCCGGACGGCGGCCGCACACGGCAGCGCCTCCAGCAGCTGGGTGATGGCGGGCACCGCGCTCTCGTCGCCGACGAGGAGGAACGCATGCGCGTCCGCGTCGATCGCATAGCCGCGTCCGGGTCCCGAGACCGCGCAGGCGGCACCGGGCACCGCGGCGGCCGCCCAGGCCGACAGCACGCCGGCCCCGTGCAGCACGACGTCGACATCGATCTCGCCGGTGTCGGGGTCCACGCGGCGGGGCGTGAGCGTGCGCAGCGCGGGTCGCCGGCCGTCGGGGAGCAGGAACTCGTTGCCGGTCCACTCCGGAAGGACGAGCGCGTCGGAGCCCGGCGACGGAACCAGCAGGCGCACACTCGCTGCGGGCAGGGGCACGGGGAAGCCCACGAGTGCCGGTCCTGCGACGGTGACCCGGCGCAGACGTGGCCCGATCGCCTCCGTCGTGCGCACCGTGACGGTCCGCAACGGCGGCGGCGCGCGCCGGACGCGCGCCGCGGGATCCTGGGCGTCGCCGCTCACGGACCGGTGGCGGGCGCGCCGGCTCCGGGCTGCACGGTGGGGATGCCCCGGAGGAAGAAGAGGCCGAGAAGCGCGAGCAGCGCGAGCAGTGACAGCGCCACGCGCAGCCCGTCGATCCGGGCCGTGGCGTTGGTCTCGACGATGGTGTCGACCTGCGCGCCCGACAGCGTGGTGTCCTGCTCGAGCGCTTGCCGGAGCTGCGCGTCGGACAGGAACGGGATCCCGCTCGCCAGCTCGACCTGGGCCTGCGCGTTTACACGCTCGGGGACGTCGGGGTTGGCCGCGATCCCGGAGAAGAACGAGGCGGTGAGCGCGGAGATCAGCACGGCGCCGGCGAGGGCGGTGCCGATCGATGCGCCGAGCTGGCTGAAGGTGTTCTGCAGCCCCCCGACCTCGCCGCTGCGCGCGTCGGGCACGGACGACACCGTGACGCTGCCGAGCTGCGAGGCCAGCGCGCCGATCCCGAGACCGCACAGGAGCAGCGGGCCGGTGGTGATCTCCGCCCCCGCCCCCACGTCGAGGGCCATCACCAGCACCACGACGCCGGCGAAGAGCAGCAGGAACCCCACGCGGGTGATCCGCCGGGGCGACGCTTGCGACCAGAGCCGGGGCACACCCGCAGCGGCGACGAGCAGCGCGACCGACAGCGGCATCAGCCGCACCCCGGTGGCGATGGCCGACAGGCCCAGCGCAACCGACAGGAACAGCGGCACCACGAAGAACAGGCCCGACTGGACCACGAACTGGAACCAGAACGCGCTCAGGCCGGCGCGCAGCTGGCGGACCCCGAGCAGGGCGGGATCGAGGAGCGCCGACCGACCGCGCGCGGTGCGCCGCTGCTCCCACCCCACGAACGCCAGGAGCACGAGGCCGCCCCCGAGGATCAGCCAGATGACCGGCGAGAGGCCGAGCCACTCGGGCGCGTCGGGCTTGGGCGCCACGAAGCCCCAGGTCCCCGAGCGCAGCACGCCGTAGACGAGGAGAGCCAGACCGCCCGCCGACAGCGCCGTCCCCACGAGGTCGAGCTCGGGGCCCGGCTCGGCGGGCGTGTCGCGCATGCGCCGGGTCAGGGTGAAGATCACCACACCGACGACGACCTCGCCGACGAAGACGTAGCGCCAGGACCAGTAGGTGGTGAAGAGGCCACCGATGAGCGGCCCGGCCGCGACGGCGATGGCCGCGGCCGAGGCGATCAGGCCGTAGGCCTTGGGCCGCTCGCCGGTGGTGAAGTTCGACGCGACCAGAGCCACGATCGCCGGCATGATCAACGCTGCGCCGATGCCTTCGAGCACCGACCACCCGACGACCAGTACCGCGAGGTTGGGCGCAATCGCGGTGACGAACGACCCCGTGCAGTAGATCACCAGGCCGATCGTGAACGCGCGCTTGCGTCCGAGGATCTGGCCGAGCTTACCCCCGGTGATCATGAACGCGGCCATCACCAGCGTGTAGAAGGTGATCGCGGTCTGGATACCGGTCACGGTGGTGCCCACGTCGTCGGCGACGGTGGCGATCGACACGTTCATCACCGAGCTGTCGAGCGCCATGAGGAACTGCGCGGCGCAGAGCGTGAGGAGCACGACGCCCGCACCCCGGGTCCCCGCCGCACTGGCCTCGGTCCGCGTCATCGCGGCATCGTAGGGTGGACCCGCAGGGTGGCGGTGAAGGAGAGGCCATGAAGGAGCGCACGGCGGGACGGGGGGCAGGACGGGGAGCGGGACGGCGGGCGGGACGGGGAGCCGAGCGACGGATCGGGATCATCGGTGCCGGGGCCGGCGGCATCGCGACCGGCGTGCGCCTGCGCGAGGCCGGCTACGACGACTTCGTGATCCTCGAGAAGGCGTCCGGGGTCGGGGGGACGTGGTTCCACAACCGCTACCCGGGACTGCAGTGCGACGTCCCCTCGCACCTGTACTCGTTCTCGTTCGCGCCGCACTGGTCGTGGAGCCGGCCCTACGGCAACGGCCCGGAGATCCGCGCGTACATGGAGCACGTGGTCGAGGAGTACGGGCTGGGTCCGCACCTCCGCCTCGACACGCTGGTCACCGCCGCAACCTGGGACGAGGCCCGATCGGTGTGGCGGGTCACCACGGGCGTAGGCGAGGAGCTGGAGTTCGACGTGCTCGTCGCGAGCCTGGGCATGTTCAACGAGCTGCACTGGCCGGAGATCCCCGGCCGTAGCGACTTCGGTGGTCACGCATTCCACTCGGCGCGCTGGGACTGGGACCACGACCTCAGCGGCGAGTCGGTCGCGGTGATCGGCAGCGCGGCCAGCGCCGTGCAGTTCGTGCCCGAGATCGTGCAGACCGCCGGGCAGGTGCACCTGTTCCAGCGCACCGCCAACTGGGTG
>JBJSXO010000062.1:0-7191 GCA_046086425.1 Actinomycetota bacterium
CTCCACCATGTCGATCTCGAAGGGCATCGAGTCGATCTCGATGCGCAGGCGCGACGCCGCCTCGTCGACGAGGTCGATGGCATTGTCGGGGAGCTGACGACCGGTGATGTAGCGGTCCGACAGCACTGCGGCCCCCACCAAGGCAGCGTCCTGGATGCGCACACCGTGGTGCACCTCGTACCGCTCCTTGAGGCCGCGCAGGATCGCGATGGTGTCTTCCACCGACGGCTCCCCCACGTACACCTGCTGGAACCGCCGCTCGAGCGCGGGGTCCTTCTCGATGTACTTGCGGAACTCGTCGAGCGTGGTCGCGCCGACCATGCGCAGCTCACCACGCGCCAGCATCGGCTTGATCATGTTGCCGGCGTCGACCGCGCCTTCAGCACCGCCGGCGCCCACGATGGTGTGGAGCTCGTCGACGAAGGTGACGATCTCGCCCTCCGCGTCGACGATCTCCTTCAGCACCGCCTTCATGCGGTCCTCGAACTCGCCGCGGTACTTCGCGCCGGCGATCATCGCCCCGATGTCGAGCGCGATGAGGCGCTTGTTGCGCAGGCTCTCGGGAACGTCGCCCTCGACGATGCGCCGGGCCAGGCCCTCTGCGATCGCGGTCTTGCCCACGCCGGGCTCGCCGATGAGCACCGGGTTGTTCTTCGTGCGGCGGCTCAGCACCTGGATGACCCGCCGGATCTCCTCGTCACGGCCGATCACCGGGTCGAGCTTGCCCTTGCGAGCCTCCTCGGTGAGGTCGCGCCCGTACTTCTCGAGGGCCTGGTACTGCTCCTCGGGGTTGTCGCTGGTGATCTTGTGGCTGCCCCGCACGCCGGCGAGCGCCTCGAGCACCGCGTCCTTGGTGACGCCGAGGCCGCGCAGGAGATCTCCGACCCCGCCGACCACCTCGGTCATGGCGAGGAGCACGTGCTCGGTGGACAGGTAGTCGTCGCCGAGGACCTGGCGCTTCACGTCGGCGTCCTCGAGCACCGCGTAGGCACCCGGGGCGAGCTGGGCCTGCTGGGCGGTCTGGCCGTAGGCCTTGGGGAGCCGGTCGAGGTCGGCATCGACCCGGTCGCGGATGGTGCGGGTGGACACGCCGACGCGCTCGATGGTGGGGATCACCACGCTCTCGGGCTGGCTGAGCAACGCGGCGAGCAGGTGCTCGGGTGCGACCTGGGAGTGGTGCTGCTCCCGGGCCAGGGCCTGGGCCGCGGCGAGGGCCTCGCCGGTCTTGCGGGTGAAGATGTTGGGGTCGAGCGCCATCGAGTACCTCGGAGGGTCTCGGGACCTGGCTCGGGGGCCAGGGTCGGGATTCGGTCGGGCTTCGGTGAAGTTGACAACGGGACCATCAAGTTTTCCATTCCCGCCGTCCCGGCGCCCCGACCAGTCGGGCGCTCTCAGGCGTCGGGATCGAGCACGCGGTCGAGGATCGCGATGGGCTCGTGCTCCCAGATCCCCCAGCGGAGGTGGAAGCGCCGCACCGGCGCTGGCGCCCACCAGTTGAGGCGGCCGGCCAGGCGCATGAATGCCGGGACCAGGGTGGCCCGGATCAAGAAGGCGTCGACCAGCACGGCCAGGGTCACGCCGACCCCGAGCAACTTGAGGAGCGCCACGTCGGAGGTCGCAATGCCGATGAACACGATGGCGAGGAGCCAGGCTGCCGCGGTGACGATCCGACCGGTCTTGCCCAGTCCCACACGCACGGACTCCTCGTTGTCGCGGTCGAGGTCGTACTCCTCCTTGATCCGTGAGAGCAGGAACACCTCGTAGTCCATCGAGAGACCGAACGCAATGCAGAACATCAGCACCGGGATGAAGACGTCGATATCACCGGTCGGCTCGAAATTCAGGAGGCCGCTCAGGTTGCCGTCCTGGAAGATCCAGACCATGGCACCGAAGGTTGCGGTGAGACTGAGCGTGTTCATGACGAGTGCCTTCAACGGAACGAGCAGGCTTCCGGTCATCAGGAACAGCAGTACGAAGGTGAGCAAAGCGACGACGCCGAGTACCCACGGCAACCGGTCGAACACCGCGTCCTTGGTGTCGACCAACCCGGCGCTCGGCCCGGATACGCCGAACTCGAACGGCGCTGGTAAGCCACGGATCTGGTGGACCACCTGCTCCCCGTCGGCGGAGAACGGTTCCACCCCCGGCACTACCGACAGCCAGGTACCGACACCCCCGTCATCGGGGCTGAATCGAGCGGTCGTGCTACCTGCATCGAGGTACCGGGCCGGCACGATGTAGCGGGCTTCGTCGAACTGCTCGACGCCGGCGAGACCCGGTAGCAACGCAGCAAGGCGGTCGTCGGGTATCACACCGTACGATCCGGTCACGGCATCGACCCGGGCCACTCCCTCCACAGCCAGGATCCGTCGAGCGAAGGCGTCGATCGCGGCCTCATCGGTCTTGGTGTCCAGGGTGGGGACGAAGACTTGCAGCGCGTCTGATTCACGACTCTCGAAGTTCTCTCGGAGTTCGTCAGTGGGCGCACGCGCATCGATGGACCCCACCGGGACCACCCGATCGTCGGTCAGCCCGAACGACACGCGCAGGAAAGGAACGGCGAGCAGCAGCAGCACGATGCTGACCGCCAGCGCGTAGGGCACAGGGTGCTTCATCACCCGGTCAGCCTGGTTTCGCCAGAGACGACCGCCGTTCTCGCGAACCTTGAGGAGACGCCCCTTCTCCACTCGCGGTCCGAGCACCGCCAACGACGCCGGCAGTACCACGATGGAAACCACCGCAGCCAGTCCGACCACAGCGACCCCGGCAAACGCGAAGGAGCGCAGATACGGCATCGGGAACAACACCAACGCAGACAGCGAGATCATCACCGTCCCGGCGCTGAACGCAACCGTGCGCCCAGCGGTCTGCATGGTGCGCCCGACCGCCACCAGTTGGCTGACTCCTCGGCTGAGCTCCTCCCGGTACCGAGAGATGATGAAGAGGCTGTAGTCGATCGCCAGACCGAGGCCGAGGGCGGTGGTGAGGTTCAGGGCGAACACCGACACGGTGGTCTGGGTGGAAAGGATCGTGAGGACCACGAAGGTGCCGAGGATTGCGAGTACTCCCACCACCATGGGGAGCAACGCAGCGACGAGGCTCCCGAACGCCACGATCAAGGCAAGGAACACGATCGGCGCAGTGAGCAACTCCGATCGTTGCAGGTCCTTCTCGGCTCGCGCGCTGATCTGGGCGTCGACCGGGGACAGACCGGTGACCTCGACGCGCAGGGGACCCCGGGTTCCCGAATAGTCATCGGTAAGCCGCTCGGCCGTCTTGATCTGGGCGTTACGGTCCCCTCCGAGTGCGGCGAACATCAACGCCTGACGTCCGTCGGTGCTCTTCAGCGGCGGCGCCCGATCCAGACTCCAGTACGACTGTGCGAGCGCAACACCCGGCTCACGGGCGAGCTGCTGCTCGAGCCGCTCGGTCGCCGCCACCAACGGCTCGTCGTCGACGGTTCCCCGGCGTGCCGTGATCACGAGGACGAAATCAGGCGCCACAGACTGGTCGAAGCGCTCGAGCAGCGCGCGCTGCACCGTCACGGACTCGGACGCAGGGTCCTCGGTTCCCCCGAGGCTGAGCCGCTCGGCGACCCCCCCACCGATCACCACGCTTGCCACGGCGAGAACTGCGGCCACGACCAGCACCAACACCCGGTGCTCCACGATCACGCGCGAGAGACGGCGCACCTGGATACGCTAAGCCAAATCATGACCCGGCGCCACGAACTCGCCCAAACCCTCCACACCGTGCCGCTCTTCGCGCGGTGCACCCCTCGGGAGCTGCGCGCCGTAGCCCGGTTCGTCGAAACTGCGGCACTGCCGGCGGGTACCCACCTGGTGCGAGAGGGGGAGGAGGGTGACGCCCTCTTCGTCATTCTCGCAGGCGAGGCGGAGGTCAGATCCGCTGACCGCACACTCGCTCGGGTGGCCGCGGGCGACTACTTCGGAGAGCTCGCCCTGCTCGACGGTGAGCCCCGGGCTGCTGACGTGATCGCCACGACCGACGTCCAAGTCGGTGTGCTCGGCATTCGCATGTTCCGCACCCTGGTGCGCGAGTTGCCCGACCTCTCGGAGCAGCTCCTCGCCGGGCTCGCCGGGGAGCTCCGTGCCGCCCGCGCGCGAGCCGACGGTCGCGAGGATCCCCAGACCTGAAGTCCGTCTGGGCCAGGAGCCGGAGTCAGGCCCGGCGACGCACCCGGACCACGGCCCGGCTCACCGGCACCAGGTCGCGGCGGTGCTCGCGGTGGGCCTGCTGGACGGCTTCCACGAGCTCGTCGCGGGCGCGGTCGAGGTGCTGCTCGAGCTCGCGGATGCGGGCCTCGGCCCGGGCGAGCTGGTTCTCGAGCTCGATGATCCGGCGCACCCCGACCAGGCTCACGCCGTCGTTGGTCAGCTCCTGGATGCGGCGCAGCAGCGCGATGTCGTTCTCGGAGTAGCGCCGGCTGCGGCCCTGGGTGCGGGCCGGCTCGATCAGGCCCTTGCGCTCGTAGATGCGCAGGGTTTGGGGGTGGACCCCGGCAAGCTCGGCGGCCACCGAGATGACGTAGAGGGCGCGGTCGCTCGGTTCCACCTGCTCACACTCCCAGATCCGCGCGGGGGTCGTCGGGCATGGTCGCGGCGAGCGCCTCGATCGCGGCGCGCTGCTCGGGCGTCGGATCGGTCGGCACCTCCACCACGAAGGTGACGAGGAGGTCGCCGGGGACGCCCTTGGCCGGCACGATCCCCCGCTTGGGCACCTTGACGGTGGTGCTGCTTTGGGTCCCCGGCTTCACCTTCACCGTGACCGGCGTGTCGAGCGTCGGCACCTTCACCTGCGCGCCCAGCGCCGCCTCGGCGAACGTGATCGGCACCTTCACCGTCAGGTTGGCCTTGCCCGACCGGCCGAACACCTCGTGGTGGTGCACGTGCACGACCACGAACAGGTCGCCCGGCGACCCGCCGAAGCGGCCGGGGGCACCGCGCCCGGGCACCCGGATTCGCTGGCCGGCCTGCACACCGGCGGGGATCTTCACCTTGACCTCGCGTGGGCGCACCTCGACACCGCGGCCCTTGCACGTGCGGCACTTGTCCTTGACGATCGCGCCGCGCCCGCCACATTGGGGGCACACCTGCGCGAAGGAGAACGGTCCCTGGTCCACGAGCACGTCACCCACACCGTTGCAGGTCGCACAGGTCTCCGGGGTCGTCCCCGCCTTCGCCCCGCTGCCCTGGCAGGTGGAGCACACCGCCTCGCCGGTGAGGTGCACGGTCGTGGTCACCCCGTGCACGGCGTCGAGAAAGTCGAGGTGCAGCTCGGCCTCGAGGTCGGCGCCCGAGGCCGGTCCCTGACTCGCCGAGCGACGGCCCCGCCGGCCGCGCCCGGCGCCGGCGCCCGAGCCGAACAGGCCGCCGAGGAGGTCGCCGAGACCCACGTCGTCGAAGTTGAAGGTCTGGCCCCCGCCGCCGAAGCCCGCGCCCGGGTACCCGCCGCCGAAGCCGCCCGGGCCCATGCCCGACGCCGCCATCTCGCGGACCTGGTCATACTCCTTGCGCTTCTCGGGGTCGCCGAGCACCTCGTTGGCGGCCGACACCTCCTTGAAGCGCTCCTCCGCTGCGGTGTCACCCGGGTTGGCGTCGGGGTGGTACTGCTTCGCCAGCTTGCGGTAGGCGCGCGTGATGTCCTTCTCCGACGCCGCGGAGTCCACGCCGAGGACCTTGTAGTAGTCCTTCTCGAACCATTCTCGCTGGGGTGCCACTGCGTCCTGCTCCCGCTGCGGGCGCTACCCCGCGACCTTCACCATCGCGGGGCGCAGCACGCGCCCCTTGAGCCGGTACCCCGGCCGCATCGTCCCGACCACGGTCGGCTCGCCGTCACCCGGCTCGTGCAGCACGGCCTCGTGCATCTCGGGGTCGAAGGGCATGCCGTCGGTCGCGATCCGCTCGACGCCCACCCGCTCGAGCACGGCCAGGAAGTCCGCGTAGACGAGCTCGACACCCTTGCGGACCTTCTCGTCGGCGTCCTCGAGGCTCGACAGCGCCAGGTCGAAGTTGTCGAGCACCGGGAGCAGCTGCTCCACAAGCAGCGAGGTTCCCCGCTCGGCAGTCTCGGCCTGGTCCCGCTGGACACGCTTCTTGTAGTTCTCGAAGTCGGCCTGGACCCGCTGGGCGAGCAGCCGCATCTCGTCGCGCTCGCGCGCGAGGTCCTCGACCACCGACGACTCGGGCGGCGCGTCGGCGAGGGCCTCGGGGTCTACGTCACCTGCACCCTCGCCGGCGTCCTCCCAGCCGTCACGAGCGTCACGCGCGGCCGGGTCACTCATGCCGACTGCTGCTCGTCGGCCTCGTCGACGATCTCGGCCTCGGCCACGTCGTCGTCGGACGGCGCCGACGCGCCGGCCCCGGCCTCGCCGTCGCCTTGCTGTTGGGCGGCGGCGTAGAGCCGCTGCGAGAACTCCTGCAGCGTGGCGGTGAGGCTCTCGTGGGCCCGGCTCACCGCATCGACGTCGGGGCCGGCGAGCGCGTCCTTGAGCTCCTTGAGCGACGCCTCGAGCTTCTCCTTCTCGGACGGCTCGACCTTGTCGGCCTGCTCCTTGAGGAGCTTCTCGGTCTGGAACACGAGGGAGTCGGCGTTGTTGCGAACCTCCGCCTCCTCGCGCCGCTTGCGGTCCTCCTCGGCGTGCGCCTCGGCATCCTTCATCATCCGGTCGATCTCGTCCTTCGAGAGGGCGGTGCCGCCGGTGATCGTCATCTGCTGCTCGCGTCCGGTCCCGAGGTCCTTGGCCGACACGTGCACGATGCCGTTGGCGTCGATGTCGAAGGTGACCTCGACCTGCGGGACGCCCCGCGGCGCCGGCGGGATGCCGACGAGCTGGAAGGTCCCGAGCAGTTTGTTGCGGTAGGCCATGTCACTCTCGCCCTGGAGCACCTTGATCTCCACCGACGGCTGGTTGTCGTCGGCCGTGGTGAAGATCTCCGAGCGCTTGGTGGGGATGGTGGTGTTGCGCTCGATGAGCCGGGTCATGATCTGACCCTTCGTCTCGATGCCGAGCGACAGCGGGGTGACGTCGAGGAGCAGCACGTCCTTCACGTCGCCCTTGAGCACGCCGGCCTGGACTGCGGCGCCGACGGCAACGGCCTCGTCGGGGTTGACGCCCTTGTCGGCGTCCTTGCCCGAGAGGTCGCGCACGAGGTCGGCCACCGCGGGCAT
>JBJSXO010000063.1:0-6183 GCA_046086425.1 Actinomycetota bacterium
TCCGGCTTCTACAAGACCGACAACCGGTCGTCGTCGAAGTCCGGGAAGCGATCCCCGTCGGAGCCGACCACGTCGTCGTCATCGACGGGCGATTCGGGGTCCTCGTCGTCGAGTGCCCCGAGTGATACCGCCACCAAGCGCGACGCCACGGGCTCCTCGAGCACGAAGAAGAAGGACGCCGGCGCCGCGAGCTCCTGATCCGGGGCCCGGCCGGCATCCCCATCACACCTCCCCACCACACCTCCCCGCACCCTCCGACCACCGCGCCGCGCGCCCGTGGTCGTCCCCGGAAGGCGGGTCATGCTCCGACGTTCCCCTCGCGCGCTCGGCCTCTGGGCCGGCGCCCTCGCCCTTGCCGTCGTCACCGGTGCCGTCGTCGCCGGCGACCTCGCCACCCTGCACCGCCGAGCCGGCACCCTCGGACCCGCACGCCCGGTCGTCGTCGCACGGGTGCCGCTGCCCCTCGGCGTCACGGTCACCCCGGCCGACCTGACCACCCGCCGGGTGCACGTGTCCCAGCTCCCGGCCGGGACGCTCCGGCACCTCGACGACGCGATCGGTCGGGTCGTGCAGGTCCCGGTCCTGCGCCACGCCTTCGTGCACGCGGCCAACCTCGCGCCGCGGAGACGCACCGGCCTTGCGGGCGTCCTGCCCGAGGGCACGCGCGCGGCACGGGTCGAGATCGCGCACGGGCTACGTCCGCCCGCCGGGAGCGCGGTCGACGTGTTCGCGTCCTACGCGACCGGTCCGGATCCCCTCGGCACCGGCCGGACCACCGCGGCGGGCGCGACCCGCGTCGTCGCCGGAGCCGTGGTGCTCGGCACCGACGCCGACGGCGTGACCCTGATCGTCGACGCCGAGCAGATCGCCGCGCTCGCCGACGCCGCAGCCCGAGGGACCCTGTTCCTCACGCTGGTGCCGCCCGAGGACGCCGTGGTCCCCCTGGGCCTCACGTCCCGCTGAGCGACATCTCCGCGACGAGCAGGGTGAGCCCCGCAGCCGCGCCGGGCAACCAGGTCAGGTCGGAGCCAACCTCCACCACGTCGCGCAGCATCCGCGGGACCGTCGACGCGATCGTGACCTCGCGCACGGGCTCGGCGAACGCGCCGCGGCGCACGAGGAGGCCCTCCGCACCCAGGGAGAAGTCACCACTCACCGGGTTGGTGCCGGAGTGCAGGCCGCTCACCGACTGCACGTAGAACGCGTCGCCCGCCACGGCGAGGATCTCCTCGGGGGAGCGGGCACCGGGGGCCAGGGCCAGGGCCCGGGCGCCGACCCCGGGTGGCGAGGCGTACCCTCCGCGCACCGCCGAGCCCGTGGTCCCCACCCCGGCGCGCCGTCCCGTCGCGGTGTTGTGGAGGAAGCCCCGCAGCACGCCGTCGACGATCAGTGCGTTGCGCCGTGTGGGCAGCCCCTCGGCGTCGTGCGGAGCCGCACCGCACGCCCGGGCGTCGGTCGGGTCGTCGACGAGGGTCACGCAGGAGGCCGCGACTTCCTCGCCGTCCCGGCCGAGGAACATCGTCCGGCCCTTGTTGGCGGCTTCGCCGTTGAGCGCCGCACCGAGGATGCCGAGCAGCGAGCGGGTCACCAGCGGGTCGAACACCACCGGGAGCCGTCGCGAGGTCACCGGGGCCGCGCCGAGCAGCCGGGTGGAACGCTCGACGGCGTCGCGGGCCGCAGCGTCGGGATCGAGATCGGCGAGGGTGCGGCCGACCGAGAAGCCGTAGCCCGTGCGGGTGCCGTCACCCTCACCCGCCAGGGCGCTCACGCTGCACGAGCAGATCGTCCGCCACGCCGCCGCCTCCACCCCGAGCGAGCTCGCCACCGCCGACTCGATCGCGGCATCGCCGTAGCCGACCGACTCGACGCCCCGCACCCGAGGGTCCAGACCCGCCGCCGTGGTCTCGAGCGCGAGCGCGAGCGCAACCTTGTCGACCGTGGCCACCGACGCCAGATCGTCGGCCCAGAGGTCGAGTGCGGGCACCGGGACGGCCGCCGCGTCGGCCGCGGTCGGCAGGTCGTTCCACTCGTCGGGGGCGGCGAAGCGCGCGTTGTCGCGCGCCTCGTCGAGCACGCCCGCCACGAGGTCCGGGGCCAGCGACCCCACCCACGCGTAGCCCATGCGGCCGTCGACCACGACCCGGACGCCGACACCGCCACTCTCGGCGACCGCCATCTCCTCGACCTGGCCCCCGAAGACCTTCACGTCGGTGTCGACCGAGTGCGCGGCGTACGCCTCGACCTGCTCGCCCGCGGTCGCCCGCCCGGTGATGCCCCGGACCAGTTCGAGCAGGTCGGCGCGCGCGTCGCCGCCGCTCACGACGCCGTGCCGCCGACGGTGAGCTCGGCCACCCGCAGGGTCGGCTGCCCCGACGACACGGGGACGCCCTGGCCCTCCTTGCCGCACGTGCCGGCCCAGGTATCGAAGTCGTTGCCCACCGCGTCGACGAGCATCAAGGCGTCGGAGCCGTTGCCGATGAGCTGGGCCGCCCGCACCGGCTCGGTGATCGCGCCGTTCTCGATGAGGTACGCCTCGGTCACGCCGAACACGAAGTCACCGGTCGCGGTGTTCACCTGTCCCCCGCCCAGCGCGACGCAGTAGAGGCCGTACTCGGTGTCGGCGATGATCGCGTCGGGCTCGGTCTCCCCGGCCAGGAGGTAGGTGTTGGTCATGCGGACCATCGGGAGGTGCCGGTAGGTCTCCCGCCGCCCGTTGCCGCTGCTCGGACGGCCGGCTGCGCGCGCCCGCACCAGGTCCCACATGTAGTCGGTGAGGACCCCGTCCTCGATGAGGACGTTGCGCCGGGCTGGAGTGCCCTCGTCGTCGATGGCAAAGGTTCCCCACTCGTGGCCGAACCCGCCGTCGTCGACCAGGGTCACCAGCGCCGACGCGACCCGCTCGCCCACCTTGTCCCGGAACACCGACGCATCACGGCGCACCAGGTCGGCCTCCAGGCCGTGGCCGCAGGCCTCGTGGAAGAGGACCCCGCCCGCACCGCGGCGCAGCACCACGGGCAGCCGCCCCGAGGGCGCCGGCCGGGCCGAGAGGAGGGCGAGGGCGCGGTCGGCGGCGACCCGGGCGACCGCTTCGGGCTCGACGTCGTCGAACAGCTCGAACCCGACGGTGCGACCCGGGGCCTCGGTGCCCGTGTGCAAGCCGGTGTCGCCTTCGGCCACGCACGTGACCATGAACCGGGTGCGCACCTGGTCGTCCTCGGCGAGCACCCCGTCGGAGTTCGCGACCAGGATGCGCCGCCGGCCGTCCGCGTAGGCCGCGCTCACCTGGCGGATCGACCCGCTGCGCTCCCGGGCCGCAGCGTCGGCGCGCTGGAGAAGCGCGACCTTGGCGTCCTTGGCCACCGTCTCCGGCAGGATCGTGGCGCCGGGCCCCCGGGACCCCTCGGGGCCGGGGAGGGCCGCCACCCGCACCGGCGCGCCGGCCTCCGTGGCCACCGCGGCGGCGGCCTCGGCCGCGGCCGCGAGACCCCGCTCCGACAGGTCGGCCGTGTGGGCGAAGCCGGTGGTCTCGCCCCGGACCACCCGGATGCCCGCCCCCCGGCTCCGGCCGGTCGCCAACTCCTCGACCCGTCCGTCGTCAAGGCGGGCGCTGACGCTCGCGCGGTCCTCGGCGAACACCTCGGCGAAGTCACCGCCGCGAGAGAGCGCGACGGTCAGGGTCCGTTGGACGACATCGGGCGGGATCACGTCCCCTTTCTACAACCCAATAGGCTCGGGGCATGCCGCCCCGTCCCGGTCTGTCCGCCGTGGTCAGCCTCGAGGTCACCGACGCCGACACGGCGATCGCGGCCCGCTCCGGTGACGTCGGCGTGCTCGCGACCCCTCGGGTGGTCGCGCTCGCCGAGGAGGCAGCGGTGAAGGCGCTCGACCGCGCGCTCGAGCCGGGCACCACCACGGTCGGCTATCGGGTGCAGGTGGACCACCTCGCCCCCACGTTGCCCGGCGCCACGGTGCAGGCCGAAGCCACCCTCGAGACGGTCGAGGGCCGGCGGCTGACGTTTCGTGTCGCGGTGACCGACCACCGCGGGCTCGTCGCCGCCGGACGGATCACGCGGGTCGCCGTCGAGCGCGACCGCTTCATGGAACGGGCGGCCGGCAACGACGGGTGAGCGCTGCGCCGGCCTCAGCCGAGGTTGCTCGAGCGCGGGTAGGCGTCGGCGGGATCGGTGACGACGTTGACCAGCGCCGGTCCCGCGTGCGCAAAGGCGCGGTCGAGTGCCGGGCCGATCTCCCTGGCTTCCCGGACCAGCTCGCCACGACATCCGAGGTCCTCGGCCACCTTGTCGTAGCGCGTCTGCGGCGCAAGGTCACAGGCGACGTCGTAGCCGAACAGCATCTGCATCGGGTGCTTCTCGAGACCCCAGATGCCGTTGTTGCCGACGACCGCGACGACGTTGCTGTGGTGCCGGGCGAGCGTGTCGAGGTCGCCGAGGCCGAAGCCGATGGCCCCGTCCCCGAGCAGGAGCACGACCTGGCGGTCCGGATGGGCGCTGGCGGCGGCGAGCGCGTACCCCATCCCGGATCCGAGGCATCCGTAGGGACCGGGGCCGATGAAGCATCCCGGGGTGAAGGTGTCGACGTAGCGCCCCGCGTAGGACACGAAGTCACCGCCGTCGCCGACGACGATCGCGTCGCGGTCGAGGCGCGCGCGCAGCTCCCCGTAGATGCGCACCGGGTCGATCGGGAACGCGTCCGACGTGAGCCTCCCCAACTCGGCGGTACGCGCGGCGTCCTCGATCTCCCGGAGCCGCACGATCCATTCGGCGCGTGCGCTGCGGATCGTGACGGATGTCGCCACGGCAACCTGCTCGGCCAGCGCTGCGAGCAGCCGGGACAGGTCACCCGATGCCGATGCCGCCAGTGGGGTGTGGGTGGCCACCCCGGCTGCGGTGTCGGTGAGATGGATCACCTCGGCGTCGCCGAAGCGTCCGAAGCCCAAGCGGAAGTCCAGCGGCGTTCCCGCGACCACCACGACGTCGGCGTCGCGGAAAGCCACCGAACGCGCCCGCGCGAACACCCGAGGGTGGTCAGCCGGGAGCAGCCCCCGGCTCATGTCGTTGACGAAGGCGGGAACCACGCCGTCGTCGACGAGCGCGGTCGCCGCGTGCTCAGCCCCGGCCCAGTAGACGTCGCCGCCGAGCAGGAGCACCGGGCGTCGCGCGGCCGCGAGCCGCGCCGCGACGCGGGCCACCGCGTCGGGGTCGGGGGCGTCGCCGACCAGTTCGGCGGCGTCGACCGCGACGGGGACCCCGGCCTCGCTCGGTCCCCACGCGTCGAGGGGCACGTCCACGAACGCCGGACCACGGTGGGGTGAGCGCGCCGCTCGCAGCGCGGTGTCGAACGCTCCCACCACCGAGTCGGCTGTCGCCGCCGTGGCCGCGTACTTGGTCACCGACTCGACGATCGGCACGTGGTCGAGCTCCTGCAGCGACCCCTGACCCCACCGGCCGACCGGCGCGCGACCACCGATGACGAGCACCGGAGACCCGTTCATCCATGCGCTCGTGATCGCGCTCACTCCGTTGGTGACGCCGGGGCCGGCGGTCAGCGCGGCCACCCCGACGCGACGCGTGACCT
This sequence comes from Actinomycetota bacterium, assembly GCA_046086425.1. Classification (GTDB taxonomy): domain Bacteria; phylum Actinomycetota; class Acidimicrobiia; order IMCC26256; family PALSA-555; genus CAIUKV01. The sequence goes on from JBJSXO010000063.1 coordinate 5,596, forward strand.
TGGCCCAGCCCTCGGCGGCGAACGCGGCGGTCTGCTCGTGACGGGTGTCCACGAGACGCACGTCCTCGCGCACGCAACCGTCGTAGAGCGGCCAGAGATGGCCGCCGTTGAGGGTGAACACGGTGTCGACGTCGTGGGCCCGCAACGTCCGCGTGCCCAGGATGCCGGCGTGGTCGGGTGTGCTGCTCATGGTCGTCCTCCGTCGATCTCGTCCAGGAACGTGACCAGCGCGGCGAGCCACGCGTCGGGATTCTCGAAGTGCGGGTGGTGCCCGGCGTCGGGGATCACCGCGAGCCGGCTGCCCGGGGCCGCGGCGGCCAGCGCGAGCGAGGCGTCGTAGAACACCTTGTCGAGCTCGCCGACGATCACCAGGGACGGGCACGCCAGGGCGCGTACGTCGGCGAGCGCGTCGGGCTCGCGTGCGATCTGGGGTCCCAGCGCGGCCCACATCGCGGGCTCTAGGCGCGACCACTTCCACTCGCCGAACTCACGGAAGCCCGGCCGCTCCGCCAGCAGTCGCTCGTACGCCGGGGTCCCGAGCACCCGCGCCTCGTCGAGGACCACCTTCAGTGCGGCGAAGTCCTCGAG
>JBJSXO010000064.1:0-3885 GCA_046086425.1 Actinomycetota bacterium
CGCCACCGTCGCCACCCTCGAAGCATCGCTGGGAGCCATCGACTCGGTCGCGGTGACCGAGGTGGGCCGTGCCGTCGATCCCCCACCGGGCTGGGTCGACGAGGGCCACGACACCACCGTCTCCGATCTCCGCGTCGCAACGTTCGACCGCATGCTCGATCGGGTGCGGCGGCGCTGGTCGTTCTCGACCATCTCCGAGCGCGCCACCGAGCGGGTGACCGACCCGGGCGACGACAGCCTCGGGGACGCCGGGGCGACCGACGAGCCCGCCGACGAGGCGCCCGCACCCCCGACCCAGCCCGCCGGCGTCGCCGAGGACGAGACCGACCTGCCGCTCGGCGCCGTGGCCGGCGGGGCCGCGTTCGGCACGCTCGTCCACGCGGTGCTCGAGACGGTCGACTTCGCCGGCGACGACCTCGACCGCGAGCTCACCGAGGCCATCGCCGACCAGCTGCGGTGGAACTCCTGGCCGGTGGAGCCGGCAACGCTGCACGCCGGCCTGCGCGCCGCGATCGACACGCCGCTCGGACCGATGTTCGCCGGGCGACGCCTGCGCGACCTCGCTCGAGCCGACCGGCTCGACGAGCTCGGCTTCGAGCTGCCCCTCGGTGACGCCGGCCGCCACGCCAGCGACCGCGAGCTCGGCGCACTCGTGCTCAGGCACCTCCCCGCCGACGACCCCCTCGTGCCGTGGGCCACCCTCCTCACCGAAGGCGTCTTCGGGGTGCGCCTCGCCGGGCACCTCACCGGCTCGATCGACGCGGTCTTCCGCCTCCACGACCCGGCCGACCCCGCGGTCCCGCCCCGCTTCGTGGTCTGCGACTACAAGACCAACACGCTGCGCGCCCGGGGCCACCCGCCCATGGCCCACGACTACCGGCCCGACCGCCTCCCCGCGGCGATGGCCGACCACCACTACCCGCTGCAGGCGCTGCTGTACGCGGTAGCGCTGCACCGGTACCTGCGCTGGCGCCTCCCGGGCTACGACCCGGCCGTGCACCTCGGCGGCGCCGCCTACCTCTTCGTGCGGGGGATGACCGGCGCCGAGGTCCCCACCGTGGCCGGGGCGCCCCACGGCGTGTTTGCGTGGCCGATCCCCCCGGCGCTGGTCACCGACCTGAGCGACCTGCTCGACGGCCAGGAGGTCCGGCGATGAGCACGACCGCCCCGCTGCTCGACACGCGCACCGAGTCGCTCGCGCCGTGGGTGGAGGCCGGCGTGCTCGCCGCCGCCGACGTGCACGTGACCAGCACGATTGCACGCGCCACCGGGGAAACTGAGCCCGACGTGCTCCTGGCGATCGCACTCGCGGCGCGCGCCCCACGGTTCGGGCACGTGTGCATGGTCCCCGACGAGATCGCCGACACCATCGTCGTCGACGACGCACAGCTCGGGACGCTCGACGACCTGCCCTGGCCCGAAGCCGGTGCGTGGACGAACCGCATCGCCGCCAGCGCCGCCGTGCGCGCTCCCGGGCACGAACCCGGCGAACAGACGCGGCCCCTCGTCCTCGACGACGGCCGCCTCTACCTCGAGCGCTACTGGCGCTTCGAGCAGCGCGTCGCCGACGACCTGATCGCCCGGGCCGGTGCCGACGGCGGGCTTGTCGTCCCGTCGGACGACCTCGATGCCGCGCTCGACGCGTGGTTCGGTCCCGAGGATCCGGCGACGCCTGACCGGCAACGCCAGGCCGCACGCGTCGCGCTGACCCGGCGTCTGGCGGTGGTCGCCGGCGGTCCGGGCACCGGCAAGACCCGGACGATCGCGCGCCTGCTCATCGCCGCCCACGACCTGGCCATCGCCCAGGGCCGCACGCTCGAGGTCGCCCTCGCGGCGCCCACCGGCAAGGCCGCAGCGCGGATGACCGAGGCGGTGACGCAGGAGGCCGCAGCGGTGAAGCCCCCGCCCGCGGTGACCGAGGCGCTCGCGGCCGCGGAGGGATCGACCCTGCACCGGCTGCTCGGGGGCGGCCCGACGGGCCGGTTCCGGCACCACCGCGCCAACCCGCTGCCCCACGACGTCGTGATCGTCGACGAGGCGTCGATGGTCTCGTTGCCCCTCATGGCCCGGCTCCTCGACGCGGTCCGGCCCGAGGCGACCGTCGTGCTCGTGGGTGACTCGTTCCAGCTCGCGAGCATCGAGGCCGGTGCGGTGCTCGGCGAGGTCGTGGGCCCGGCGGCGACCGGGCCCGCCGCGGGACCCCTGGCCGGGGCCGTCGTGGTGCTCGACCGGGTGCACCGCTTCGCGGCCGACTCCGCGATCGCCGCCCTGGCCGATGCGGTCCGGGTCGGTGACGTCGAGCGCGCCCTCGCGGTGCTGGGCGACGGGGGCTCGGACGAGGTCACCTGGGTGGGCGCCGACGACACCGCCGGGGTCACCCGGCTCCAGCAGCAGGCTGCCGACGCCGCGGTCGCGGTCGTGCACGCCGCCGGCACGGGCGACGGAGCCCGGGCGCTCGAGCTCGCCACCGATCTCAAGGTGCTCTGCGCCACCCGACGCGGCGACCTCGGCACGTACCGATGGACCGACCGCATCGAGGACCTCGCCGCGACGGCGCTGCCCCAGGCGGGGATCGGCCGACGGTGGTACGTGGGGCGGCCCGTCGTGGTGACCAGCAACGACTACCCGAACCGTCTGTTCAACGGCGACGTCGGCGTGGTGATCGCCCGCGACAACCAGCCCACGGTCGCGTTCCCGGCCACTGCGGACACCGTCCGCGTCCTCGCCCCCGCGCAGCTCGCCGACACCGAGACCTGGTGGGCGATGACCATCCACAAGAGCCAGGGCTCGGAGTTCCCCCGGATCGTGGTGGCGCTACCCCCACCGCCGTCCCCGATCCTCACCCGCGAGCTGCTCTACACCGCCATCACGCGGGCGAAGACGCAGATGACGATCGTGGCGAGCGAAGCGTCGGTGCGCGCCGCGATCGAGCGCCGGATCGCCCGCGCGTCGGGCCTGCGCACCCGGCTCTGGGGTCCGGACCCCGCGAGCTAGAACACAGCAGTCCGCGTGACTGCAGCGACGGTGCGACGGACCCTCAGACCAGACCGGCTCGACGCGCGTCGCCCTCGTACCGCATGCCGTGCAGCTTCGCGAGCGGCGCCGAGAGCCCGAAGCGCAGGTACCGATCGGCGAACTCCTCCACCCACTCGGGAACGCCCGTCGGCTCCGACGCCGTCCGGACCGCGTCGAGGACGGTGGCGACGTCGACGCTGCGGCACCGGTCGCGGTCGCGGAGGAGCTGGCGGTAGCCGTTGACCGTCTTCACGCAGGCGAGATCCTGCGGGTGGTGCACGACGAGCACCGTCGGCTCGTCGAACCCGCGTCGGGCCGACTCGGCCCGGGCCAGGAGGTGGTTGCGCCAGAGCTGGGACCACCGCAGGTTCCCGAGCGCGCCCGGATCCGCGGTCGTCCACACCGCGGGGTCGAACCCGGGAGACCCCAGGTAGTGGTTCCAGTCGTAGGCCTTCTGCGAGAACGGCTCGCTGAGCTTGGTCTCGATGGCGATGCACGCCGTGGTGCCGTCATTCCTGCGGTACTCGAAGTAGACGTCGAAGGCGGTGCGATCCCCCAGCGCGTCGCTGGGTCGCTCGATGTCGCCGAGCGTGACCTGGTCCACGTCGGGGACGATCTGGCGCAGCACCGCGGTCGCCAGGTCCCGGTTCCGGTCATCCACCAGCGGTCCGAAGAGGTTGAAGGCCATGGGCTGTGACGCGAGGAGGTTGCGCGTCGTGCGCCACGGGTCGACCCCGGGCCGGCCGTCGGCGACCCGCGCGCGGTACTCCCCGTGCGCCAGCTCGCTGGTGAAGTTGCGGCCCGCCTCGGCCGGCGCCTCGGTGAGCATGCTCCCGTACTTCGCGGTGGACTCCTCGTCGGGGCCCGTGC
>JBJSXO010000065.1:0-3300 GCA_046086425.1 Actinomycetota bacterium
GGGGGGAGGGTGTGGGGGGGGTAGGTTTAGCGCATAACGTCGAGCGTGGGCATCGGCGTGGGGTGGCCGAAGGAGTACGGAGGGCAGGGACGCGACGTGCTCGACCAGTTCGTGTTCTTCGACGAGGTCCAGCGGGCCAACGCGCCGTTCCCCTTTGTCACGGTCAACACCGTCGGTCCCGCGCTCATGGACCACGGGACCGAGGCCCAGAAGCAGCGCTTCCTGCCGGGGATCCTCGCCGGCGAGATCAACTTCGCCATCGGCTACACCGAGCCCGAAGCCGGGACCGACCTCGCGTCGCTGAAGACCCGGGCCGAGCTCGACGGCGACGAATGGGTGATCAACGGCAGCAAGGTCTTCACCAGCGGGGCCAACCAGGCCGACTTCGTGTGGCTCGCGTGCCGCACGGACCCGGACGCGCCCAAGCACAAGGGCATCTCGATCATCATGGTGCCCACGTCGGCGCCGGGCTTCAAGACCACGCCGATCGTCACCTGCGGCAGTGTCGTCACCCAGGCGACCTACTACGACGAGATCCGCGTCCCGAAGGACAACGTGATCGGCGAGGTCAACGGGGGCTGGCGGCTCATCACCAGCCAGCTCAACCACGAGCGGGTGGGCCTCGCGGCGTTGGCGGGGCAGACGCACCGCCTCTACGACGACGTGGTCGAGTGGTGCCGCGCCACCACGGCAGCCGACGGGACCGGGCGGACGATGGTCGAGGTGGAGTGGGTACAGCGTGACCTCGCCGAGGCCCACGCGCGAGGTGAGGCGATGAAGCTGCTCAACTGGCGCATGGCTGCGGCGGTTGCCAACGGCACGCTCACTCCGGCCGACGCGTCGGCTGCGAAGGTGTTCGGGGTCGAGACGCAGGTAGTGATGTACCGACTCATGCTCAGCGTGCTCGGCGCCGCGGGCTACCTGTCCGAGGGCTCACCGGGCGCCGTGCTGCGCGGGGACGTCGAGCGCAACGGTCGGGCGGCGCAGATCAACACCTTCGGTGGAGGCGTCGTCGAGGTGCTGCGCGAGATCGTGGCGACAACGGGGCTCGGAATGGTGCGCCAGGAACGCTGAGGCCCCCGAGGGAGAGCGGAGCGATGAGCACCACCGACAGCACCACCGACAGCACCACCGATGCGGCCAAGGCCGAGTTCCTGGCCCGACTGAAGGCGTTCGAGGGCCAAGAGGTCGACGCGCTCGTTGCGCCGGACCCCGTGAACCAGGCGATGATCCGCCACTGGGTCGAGGCGATGGGTGACACCAACCCCGTCTACACCGACCCCGCCGCCGCCGCCGCGTCGGTGCACGGCCAGATCATCGCCCCTGCGGTGATGCTCCAGGCGTGGCCCATGCAGGGACTCCACGGCAACCGCCGCGAACCCGGTGACACAAATCCGCAGACCCTGCTGTTCGAGCTCCTCGAGTCGCAGGGCTTCGTCGGCGTGGTCGCGACCAACTGCGAGCAGGAGTACCTCCGGATGTTGCACCTCGGGGACCGCATCACGACCCGGGCGGTCATCGACGACGTGTCGGCCGAGAAGCAGACGGGCCTCGGCGTCGGCCACTTCGTGACCACCCGCATCGAGTACTCGACCACCGACGGCGAGCTCGTGGGGACCCAGCTGTGGCGGCTGCTCAAGTTCCGGCCCGGGACCGGCTCGGGTCCTGCGGCCTCGGCCCCCCGGCCCCCGCGTCCGCGCCCGGCGACCACCCATGACACCGAGTTCTTCTTCGAGGGGGCGGCCGCGCACCGGCTGCTCATCCAACGCTGTGAGGCCTGCCGGGCCCTGCGCCATCCGCCCCAGCCCCGCTGCGACCGGTGCGGCTCCTACGACTGGGACATGCTCGAGGCCAGTGGACGCGGCATCGTGTACAGCTTCGTGGTGAACCACTACCCGCAGGTCCCGGCGTTCGACTACCCGCTGCCGATCGGGCTGATCGAGCTCGAGGAGGGCACGCGGCTGGTGGCCCAGCTCGTCGACGTCGACCCCGCCGACATCACGATCGGCCTGCCCGTCGAGGTCACCTGGATCGAGGACGGGGACCTCACCCTGCCCGCCTTCCGCCCGGCTCCGCCCGCGGGGAGGGGGACGTGAACTTCGACCTGACCGAGGAGCAGGAGGCGGTCCGCGACCTGGCGGGGCAGATCTTCGCGGGGACGGTCACCGTCGAGCGGATCAAGGAGATCGAGGCGTCGGGGGAGCGCATCGACCGGGGATTGTGGGCTCAGCTCGCCGACGCCAACCTGCTCGGGATCGCGCTGCCCGAGGCCTCCGGGGGCAGCGGGCTCGGGGTGACCGAGGCCTGCCTGGTGCTCGAGCAGCAAGGCCGCGTCGTCGCGCCGGTGCCGTACTGGGCCACCGTGGTGTGCGGCGCCCGGGCCATCGCCGGGTTCGGGACCGCGGCCCAGCAGGCGGCCTGGCTCCCCGGGGTCGTCGCGGGCGACGTGATGCTCACGGCCGCGCTGGCCGAGGCGGGGGTGAACGATCCCCTGGCGCCGCAGGCCCGGGCCGTGCCCACCGGCGCCGGGTGGCGGCTCGACGGGGTCAAGCCCTCGGTGCCGGCCGGGCACGTCGCCGACGCCGTGCTCGTGCCCGCCGTCACCGACGACGGCGTCGAGGTGTTCCTCGCGGACGCGAACGGGCCCGGCGTGACCCGGGTCCCCGCAGCGACGACCAACCGGGAGATCGTCGCCCACTTCACCTTCGCCGACGCGCCGGTCGAGCGGCTCGGCGACGGGACGGTCCCGGGGGACCGGGTGCTCGCGGCCGTCGTCGACCACGCGCTGGTGGGACTGTGCGGGTTGGCGCTCGGCGTGTGCGAGGCCGCGATCCGCCAGGCGGCGGAGTACACCTCGCAACGGATCCAGTTCGGCAAGCCCCTCTCGGCGTTCCAGGGGTCCCAGATCCGGGCAGCCGACGGCTACATCGACACCGAGGCCATCCGGGTCACGATGCTGCAGGCCGCGTGGAAGATCGACGCGGGGCTCGACGCGACGTCCGACGTCCTCGTGGCCAAGTGGTGGGCGTCCGAGGCCGGCCAGCGGGTGGTGCACAACGTGCAGCACCTGCACGGAGGCATGGGTGCCGACATCGAGTACCCGGTCCACCGGTACTTCCTGTGGGGCAAGCAGATCGAGGACACCCTCGGGAGCGCGAGCGCAACCCTCGCACGCCTGGGGCACCACATCGCGAAGGCGGGTGCGCCATGAGCACGACCTCCGTGCGCTACGACGACGTCCAGGTGGGCGACGAGCTGCCGATGCTGGAGATCCCGCTCACGCGCACGCTCATCGTCTCG
>JBJSXO010000066.1:0-8109 GCA_046086425.1 Actinomycetota bacterium
GGCCTGGCGCACCTCGGCGAGGCGCTCGGCGTCGAGTGGCCGGCCGTCGGGTCCGGTGACGCAGTGGGCGAGCACGGCGTCGAGCGCGCCCTTCACGACCACCACGGTGGCGTCCTCACCGAGTGGGCGGTGTGCGGTGGCCATGAACTTGGTAGCGGAGTCGAACGGCACCTCGGCCACTCGGGGCGCGGCGTCGCGCCAGGCCAGCACGGCCGGGCTGCTCCCGGCCAGCCCGAGCAGCGCGACCTCGGTCGGGTCGCCGATCGCGCCAGGCCCACTCGCCCGACCGGTCGGGTCGGGCTGGGCGTCGTTCGCGAGGGCCATCGCCCGGGCCAGGCGCTCGCTGGCCGGATCTGCCGCCGGGTCGGGAAGGACCGGGCGCACCGTCCCGCCGGTCCACTCGTCGGTGGCGGTCATCGCGTTCATCGTCAGCGTGCCGGTCTTGTCGCTGCAGATGACGGTGGTGGCGCCGAGGGTCTCGACCGACGCCAGCTGCTTGACGATCGCGTGGCGCTTCGCCATCCGGTGCGCCCCGACCGCCAGCGTCACGGTCACCACCGCAGGCAGGCCCTCAGGGATCGCGGCCACGGCGAGGGCCACTGCGTCGAGGAGCAGGTCGTCCCAGGCGTCGCCCTGGAGCAGCCCGAGCGCGAGTACCGCGAGCACCGCAACGCCGGCGACCGCAGCCAGCCGGTGTCCGAGGTGGTGGAGCTGGTGCTGCAGCGGTGTGCGCGAGCGCGGCGCGTCCCGGAGGAGCGCAGCGAGTGCGCCGACCTGGGTCTGCATTCCCGTCTCGGTGACCACGGCCTCGGCCCGGCCCCGGGTGACGACGGTCTGCATGAACAGGCGATCGGTCCGGTCGCCGAGCGGGGCGTCCGGGTCGCTCGCCGGCTCGGGCGCCTTGGCCACCGGCACGGACTCGCCGGTCAGGGCCGACTCGTCGACCTCGAGGTCGAAGGCGGCGACGAGCGCGGCGTCGGCCGGGACCCGGTCGCCGGCGTCGAGCAGCACGACGTCGCCGGGGACGAGCGCGTCGGCCGGGACCTCGACGACCGACCCGCCCCGCCGCACACGGGCGGTGTCGGCGAGCATCGACCGGAGCGCGTCGAGGCTCTTCTCGGCTCGTCGCTCCTGGAAGAACCCGAGGAGCGCGTTGGCGAGGACCACGATCCCGATCACGATCGGGTCCTTGACGTCGCCGACGGCTGCGGCGAGCACCGCCGCACCGATCAGGATCAGGACGAGGAAGCTGCGGAACTGGTCGAGGAAGCGCAGCAGCGCCGGCCGGGGCGGCACGCTCGCGAGGCGGTTGGGCCCGTAGGCCTGCAGGCGGCGGGTGGCCTCGGCCGGGGAGAGCCCGTGGGCCGGGTCGGTCCCGGCGGGCTCGGACACGGCGGATGGGGGGGAGATGAGGGACATGTCGGCTCCGGGGCGCTCGGGGCCGAAGGTCTCTCCCGTCGCGTGGCCGGGCGGGCTACGGACGACCGGCGGTGTCGGGTCCTGGCCGGGCCGGGACCGTGATGACGGCACCACCGCATGGGGATACTCCCCCTCGGTTTCTCTTGGGAACACGTTTTAGCGAAAAGTATTTCCGGTGTCCAGCATTGCGCCGAGGCGCCGGCGATCAGGACCCGGCGATCAGGACCCGGTGAGCAGGCGCCGGGGGTTGTCCACGAGGATCGTCTCGACGTCGGCCTCGGTGACGCCGCGGTCGAGCAACATCGGGACGAAGTCGGTCGTGAGGTAGGTGTACGGGCGGTCCGACACCTGCCAGTCGATCTCCGCCCGCCGGGTGGCCGCTGCGGCCCGGTACTCGGGGGGCACCCAGTACGCGGGGCGCGGCGCCGTCGCCACGCAGATGTGGTCCTGCGACAGGCAGACCTGGCTCGTGAAGCCGTCCCGGACGAGCGCGGCGACGTGGTCGGCGCGCCGGACGTCGGGGGCGATGAGCTCGAGGCCCACGCGGTCGATCCCGACGAACGTGCCCCGCTCGGCCAGGGTCCGGATCGCCGCCACGTCGGTCTGCTCGTCCTGGTGCCCGATGAGCACCCGGCCGGGGTCGGCGCCGTGCGCGGAGAAGATGTCCTGCTGGGTGTCGCCGTGGCGTGAGTGCTCGGTGTGCGTGATGATCGCGACCCCGGTCGCGCGTTGGGCCAAGGCCGCGCCGGTGAGCACCCGTCGCTCGGCGTCGGTGACCTCGACGCCGGTGGCGGCCTTGATCGCGCCGGCCCGGATGCCGCCGGTGCGGGCGATGCCCTCGGTGAGCTCGGCGACGTAGTGCTCGGCGATCTCTTCGGGGTCCCGGGCCCGCCAATAGAAGGGGAGGCCCCAGCCCTCGTGCTGGGTGTAGAAGCCGGTCGTGCACACCACGTGCATGCCGGACTTCTGCGCGACCTCGGCGAAAAGCTCGGGGTCGCGCCCGAGCTCGATGGGGCAGGGGTCCACGAAGGTGCGGAAGCCGTCGTCGTGCAGCTCGGCGAGCTTGTCGACCGCCCGGGCGACGATGTCGGCTCGGCTCCACCGGGGGGTGCGCTCGTGCTCCTCACCCGGCCAGGTGATGACGATGTGCTCGTGCACGAGCGTGCGCCCGAGGGCGGCGGCGTCGACCGGGCCCGTGACCGTCTGCACCTGCGCCATCGTCCCCCCTCGGTGAGGGGTCGATTCGACCACACGCCGACGGTCGCTTCCAGCGCGGGGCCGGCCGTTGTGGCCCCGCGGCCTCGCTACCGACGCGCGAGCAGGAGCCCGGCGAGCACCCCGGCCGCGGTTCCCGCTGCGATCGCCAGGCCGGCGGCGAGGTCTCCGAACGACACCGCAAACGCCACGGTCCACGCGATCTCGAGCGCCACGACCACGGCGAGCCCGGCGTGCACGAGCGACCGCGAGGAGCGTTGGGCGAGCGCGGCGCTGCCGACGACCACGGCGGGTACGGCGACGGCAAGGGTCAGCCCCGTGCGGATCGTCGCCTCGGGGTCGTCGACGAACCGGGTCGCCGCCCACAGCGCCCAGCAGGAGAGAGGATTGGTCGCAGCAGCCAGGAGGAGCCCGAAGGCCCACCACCCGAGACGGTCACGGGGCAGGACCCGAGCGCGGCCCCGTGGTGCGCCCGGGGCCGCGCCCGCCGGATGGCTGGTCACCGGCCTGCGCCCGCGCCCGGCCTCACGGCAGTCCGGCGCGCAGGGGCGGGCGTGGCGCGCGTGCCGCTGTGCGCGCCACGCCGGATCGAGTGGCCCGCAGGTCGAACCCGCTCACGTGGTACACGTCCATCACCTTGCCCTGGTACTCGCCGTTGACGATCAGGTGGCCGCCGTCGGTCGTGAGATCGATGTGGACCGCACCGGTCTTGAAGACGCCGTTGGAGGAGTACACGTAGAAGGGCGTGTCGCTGCTGTCGTACTGCGAGGTCATCCACGGGTAGGGGGGCTCGGCGGTGTTCGAGTAGCAGGGATTGGCGTAGTGGCTCTGGTACGTCGCCTGGAGCATGGTCTTGCGTCCGACCGCCTGGTACGCCACCCACGACTCGTTGGCGAGCACCATGGTGTCGGCGGGGATGGGCGTCCCGAGGTCGGCGAAGTAGGCCGTTACCTCTGCGGTGCAGTCCACGGTGCCCCAGGCGGTGATGCCGCCGGTCTTGGTGACCGCCACGCCGTCGACGGTCTGGGTCGTCCCGTTGGGGATCGCGCCCGCGGAGCCCAAGGCGCCCGGGCCCAGGAGCGTGATCACCAGTGTGGCCAGCACCGCTGCGACCCGGATCCTGGTCGTTGTTCTCGTCGCCGTGTGCATCGTGAACTCCCCGGTCTCGCCCCAGCCGTCGGGTCGATGGTCGCGACCCGGACCCGGGCCCGGCAGGGGCCAAGGTCACGGGTCGCGGCCGCCCATCGGACGTTGTGGGAGGGCCGGGATGCCCACCGGCGGAGTGATCGACGGATCCGGGGAGTTCCTCGGGGTCAGCTCGGCGACGCCACGCCATCGTGAGGATCGAGCAGGCCGTGGCCAGGTGCACGTCCAGCGATGAGCTGCGTGAGGTTCTCGTCGTGACGTGGACGCGCTCGCTCGCCCGGCGTGCGCAGAGCCGGTGGGTGCGCACGAGCGCGCTCGGCAGTGCCGACGCGCGCCCTGAGCTGGAGGCGGCCATCGCCGCGGCGCAAGACGCGATCGTGACCGAGCTCGTCCGGATCCTCGAACCGTGCCGGGCCCGGGGGTGGCTCCGACCCGGGATCGACCTCGTGAGCACGGTCGCGTGGCACCACAGCCTGCTGGTCGGTCGCGTGCACATCGAGCGGGGCCAGCAGATGGTCGATCCCGACGAATGGGATCGGCTCACGCTCGACGCCCTCGTCCGCGGCTTCTTCGGGCCCTGACGGTGTCGCCCTCGAGCGGGCGGCGCACCGGGCTCTGCGCCCCGGGCCGTCTGGTCCGGAGTTGCGGAGATCCCGGGACCAGGACGTCCCGGGATCTCGCGGTGGGCTCGCGCCCGAGGATCAGGTGGGCTCGCGCCCGCAGGTCAGCAGGTCGCGGTCTGCCCTGAGCCGGTCGCGGTCGCGGTGCAGTTCGGCCCGGCGGTGGCGGTGTTGCCGTTGCCGTAACCGGCCGACGCCGTGCTGTCCTTGCCCCGGGCGGTGGCGGTGTTGTTGTTGCCGGTGACGGCACTCGCCGAGCTCTTCTTCCCTCGGGCCGTGGCGGTGTTGCCGTTACCGCTGCGGGCGTCGGCGCTGGCGCTCCGGCCCCGGGCGGTGGCGGTGTTGCCGTTGCCGTAGGTGGCGTCTGCGTAGCTGTCCCGGCCACGGGCGCTGGCGGTGTTGCCGCTGCCGCCGAAGCCGGCCAGCGCCTCGGAGTCCGGGCCGTGGGTGGTGGCGGTGTTCCCGTCACCGCCGAAGCCGGCGGATGCCGAGCTGTTCGTGCCCCGGGCGCTCGCGGTGTTGCCGTCGCCGTAGCCTGCGACCACGTCGCTGTACTCGCCTCGCGCGCTGGCGGTGTTGCCATCTCCGGATCCGGCGTACGCGGCGCTGTTGTAGCCCCGAGCGCTGGCGGTGTTGTCGTTCCCGGATTGTGCGGCCGCGTAGCTGCCGTCGCCGACCGCGGACGCGTGGTTCTGGGTTCCGTCGGCCAGCGCGGTGCTCGTGTCACCGACCGCGATCGCGACCGCGCCCTGGCCGTCGGAGGAGCACGTGGCAGTGCCGTGGTCGACGCGCACCGATCCCTGGGTCGAGACGCACACGTCTCCGCCCGAGGCCATGGCCAGCCCGCTGAGGGCCGCCAAGGCGCCGGCGAGCGCCACGCCCGCCAGCACCACTCCGACCCGCCGCATCCGTCTCCGCTGGATCCGTCGTTCGCGCCGATCCATGTTGCTGCCTTTCGCGTCATCTCCGCCGACCGGGCCAAGGAGCGTAGTGCAACCAGAGAGGCAGGTGTCAAGTAACGGGGTGATTGAGCGTCAGTGAGGCCATTGGTGGTCAGTGTGATAGTTGACAGGAGATAGCGGTCGCCCTTCGGGGCCGGGATCGACGCCCCGGGGCCCGGGCGCCGTTGCCCACGGCGCCGGCCCTGGCTCTCGACGGGTCCGGAAGCCGCCAGCTCGCAGCGCCCTGCCATCGGCAGCGGCCCCGTCTGGGGCTGGATGCGGGCCCTGGCGCGGGCTTTTTCAGGGCGGCCCTGGCCGCCAGTCGCATTTCGCGCCGCCCCAGTCGCATTTCAGCGCCGGAGGCGGCGCATTTCCGGTCCGGCGCGCATGCGGACGTGTCGTCCGCACTCGAAATGCGTCCAGCGGCGCTGGGCAAATGCGAATGGGGCGAAAGGGAAGCGCAGTTGAAATGTGAATGGCCCCGTACTAGGCGGGCCTGGGCCAGGAGCCAATGGGGAACGTCCGCTGGCCGCCGGTCGATCGTCGACGCACCGACGTCAGGCGGCGGCGCCATCTGGGTCGCCCGGGGGAGAAGAGCGGGATGGCGTCGCACTGTTGCGCGCCGTGCAGCAGGCCACGGTTAGCGACGCTGCGGTCGAGGTGTCGGTGCGCTACGCTGACCGGGAGGCCTTCACCGTCAGGGGCTCCTTGCCTCGTCCGCGCTGCTCCTCACCAGTACCTTCCCCGTAGCAAAGACCCCCTTGCAGTGCCACGCGCCCGAGAGGTGTTCATGCGATTCGACGGCGTCTCCTTCGAACGGGAGCACTCGGAAATGCACCGGAACTCACCACACCGCATCAGCCGCTTCGTCGCCACCGTGGTGCTCTGCAGCCTCATGGGAATCGGGACGACGGTCCTCCCGGTGGGCGCCCAGCCGGCCCCGGGTACGGCGTTGCCCGCCAAGGAGATGAGCGCGAAGAACGCGGCGAAGGTCGAGGCGAAGGTGCGCGAGGCACTCGCGGCGGTCCCCACCATTCCCGGTGCGTGGATCGGCGTGTGGGACCCGAAGAAGGGCGCGTACCTCGGCGCTTTCGGCGACGCGGCCACGGGGGGCGCGGCCACCACCACCGCTGACTCGTTCCGGATCGGCAGCATCACCAAGTCGTTCACCGCAGTGGTGATCCTGTCGCTGATCGCCGGTGGTGAGCTGGCCCTCACAGACACGATCGCTGAGCGACTGCCCGCGCTCGCGGCCAAGTACCCCCAGGTCGCCGACATCACAATCCAGCAGCTGCTGAGCATGACCAGTGGCATCACCGACTACGCGAACGTGCCGACCAACGGGATCGTCCCGCAGGCCGTCGCCAACCCGTCCCGCGTCTTCACTGCCGACGAGCTGATCACCGCCGGGATCGAGGGCGGGGTGACGCCAGGAACCACCGGCTACTCGACCACGAACTACATCATCCTCGGCGAGATCGCAGAAGCGGTGACCGGTACGCCGATCGAAGCGCTGATCGCCGAGCGGGTGACCAAGCCGCTCGGCCTGAACAAGACCGTGCTTCCCGCCCCGGAGTCGACCAGCGCCCCGCAGCCGCAGAGCCGTGGCTATGTCATCGACTCTGCCGAGCTCGTTTCGTCTGGTGCTCCGGCCGTTCCCACCGGCACCGATGTGACCGACTGGAACTCCTGGGGGCAGGCCGGCGGTGGAATGTGGTCGACCCTCGAAGATCTCGGCGCGTTCGCCGCGTCCGAGTCCGGAAACTCGTTGCTGCCGAAGAAGCTCGCCAAGGCGCGCCTGAAGACCAAGACTGTTCAAGAGGGCCTCGACTACGGCCTGGGGATCATCAAATGGGGGCCATGGGTCGGCCACCAGGGAGAGGCACTGGGCTACGAGACCTGGGCGCTGCACAACACCAAGACAGGTGTCACCTACGTCGGCGTCGTGAACGCGTGCTGCGGCGACGTGAGCCTCGCGTCCCTCGCGCCGCTTCTCGCGCTGTACCCGAAAGACGCGGAGTACTTGCTGGGTTGAGCGCCTTCTGCGGGTAAAGGTCGGGAGCGTGCTACCGGCATGCTCAGGCCCGGGACGAGTCCACACAACCGCCATCTGCTGTGCCGCCAGTTCGTTGTTGGGGCCGCCGCCGAACGCTGCGGAACGTGGCGATGCGCGTGCGATCGGGGCTGCAACAGAGCACGTCGCGCCAGGTGCGTGCTCGTGGAACGGATGATTTCGAGCCTCGCCAAGTGCAACTTCCTGTCGAAGTAGTCGATGGCGAGCCTTATCCGGGCGGTGACCCGGCTGGACGGGAATCGGATGCCACTCGCGCCAGGCAGCCACCTCCCCCTGAAGCGCGTCAACGACCTGCGCGACCGTCCGGAGCCCGCACTGCGCCGAGAGACACGACACGGCCCGGCCGTCGCCACAGTAGGAGCTGAAGCCAGCGCCTAGAGGCCTGCCACCCAACAGACGCCGCCCGGCCCTTGGTCCCGGCCCGGCGCCAGCCGTCGCATTTCACTGCTCCCCCAACCAGAGCCATTCACATTTCGGCTGCGCCCCATTCGCATTTGCCCAGCGCCCCTGGACGCATTTCGCGTGCGGACGACACGACGACAGGTGGGGCTCTAGTGGGGGATATGGGGTTGACGGTGGCGCGATATGGGCATAGAGTGGCGGCTGGTGGTGGATAAGGGAGTGCACGGACGGATCGGGGGGCCAGCGGGGCCCACCGGGTGCACTCCGGGGCGAGCGGCGGCGAGCTCCGTAG
>JBJSXO010000067.1:0-7315 GCA_046086425.1 Actinomycetota bacterium
CTCGACGCCTCAGCGATCGCGGCGATGCCGGTCGACGACTTCGTCGCCGTGTGCAGCGCCAAGCCCGCGGTCCACCGGTTCCCGGGTTCGATGGGCACGCGGGTCCACCAGCTCTGCGCGTACCTCGTCGAGCGGTACGACGGTGATGCCGCCGCGGTCTGGACCGGCGTGACGAGTGGCGCGGTGCTGCTCGCGCGCGTCCGGGATCTGCCCGGGTTCGGCGACGAGAAGGCCAAGATCTTCGTGGCCGTGCTGGGCAAGCGCTTCGGGGTGACCCCCCGGGGCTGGAAGCAGGCGGCGGCCCCGTTCTCGGACTCGACGCCCCGCTCGGTGGCCGACATCGACTCGCCCGAGGCGCTGGCCCGGGTCCGGGCCTGGAAGAAGGCCCAGAAGGCGGCGGGCAAGTCGAAGGCCGAGTAGGCCTCCGGCGGCCGGTGCGCGGGGTAGCCTGAGGGTCCAGCAGGCGCCATCGGCGCCCGCCGGTCTTCCTCACTTCGCCGGAACTGCCGGGGATCGACAGCAGTCGACGAGGGCGACCATCCCGCCGCCCTGTCCCGCGACGGGATCCCGATCCTCGAACCGCACCTGCGTTTGAGCAGACGAAAGCGAAGCCTGTGGCCACATCCTTCGAGGCGCTCGGCGTCTCCCCCCGTCTCGTCGCGCGCCTGGCCGCCGACGGGATCGACGCCCCCTTCCCCATCCAGGAGCTCACGATCCGCGACGGTCTCGCAGGCCGCGACGTGTGCGGCAAGGCCAAGACGGGGTCGGGCAAGACCCTGGCCTTCGGCCTCCCGCTCGTGGAGCGGGTGAGCAAGGCCGAGCCGCACCGGCCCACCGGCCTAGTCCTCGTGCCCACCCGCGAGCTCGCCAACCAGGTGAGCGACGTCATCGAGAAGCTCGCGGCGGCGATGGACCGCACCGTGCAGACGGTCTACGGGGGCGTGGGCTTCGACCCGCAACGGGACGCGCTCCGCAAGGGCGTCGACATCCTCGTGGCCACGCCGGGGCGCCTCATCGACCTCATCGAGCACCGGGACGTCCATCTCGACGCGATCGAGGTCCTGGTCCTCGACGAGGCCGACCGCATGCTCGACATGGGCTTCTCGCCCCAGGTGCAGAAGATCCTGTACCGGATCACCGCCCCGCACCAGACGATGCTGTTCTCGGCCACGCTCGACGGTGCCATCCGCCGGATCGTCGACCGCTACCTCGCCGATCCGGTGTCGCACGAGGTCGAGTCCGACGAGCCGACTGTCGACGAGATGGCGCACCGGTTCTTCTACGTGCACCAGATGGACAAGGTGAAGGTGTGCGCCGCGATCTGCCGGGGCGTGGACCGCGCGCTGGTGTTCACCAACACCAAGCGCGCCGCGGACAAGGTCGCGCAGCAGCTCGAGCGTGAGGGGGTCAAGGCCCTGGCCATCCACGGCGACCTGCGGCAGCCCGCGCGCGAGCGAGCGCTGGCCCAGTTCGCCACGGGCAAGGTGCCGGTCCTGGTGGCCACCGATGTCGCGGCGCGGGGCCTGCACATCGACGGCGTCGACGTCGTGGTGCACTACGACCCGACCGACGACGCCACCTCGTACCTGCACCGATCGGGGCGCACCGCGCGGGCCGGTCGCACCGGTGTGGCCGTCACGTTGATGCTGTGGAACCAGGAGAACGTCGTGCGTGCGGTGATGCGCCGCCTGGCCCTCACGATGCCGATCGTCGAGGTGTTCTCCAACGAACCGCGTCTCGCCGACCTCGCCGCGTGGGATCCCGCGGACGAGGCCGACGTCGCCTGAATCTCGTCCGGACCCGCCGTCTGCCGTGGGAGGATTGTCGTCATGAGCCAGGAACGCCGTCGCGTCTCGGAGAAGGTCGCCTCGATCACAGAGTCGGCCACGCTCGCCGTCGACGCCAAGGCCAAGGCCCTGCAGGCCGCGGGCGAGCGGGTCATCGGCTTCGGGGCCGGGGAGCCGGACTTCCCGACGCCGGAGCACATCGTGGAGGCCGCGGCCGCTGCGTGCCGGGATCCGCGTAACCACCGCTACACGCCCACCCCGGGGCTGCCGGAGCTGCGCGACGCCATCGCGGCCAAGACGATCCGTGACTCCGGGTACGCCTGCGAGGCCGCGCAGGTGCTCGTCACCAACGGTGGCAAGCACGCGGTGTACAACGCGTTCCAGGCGCTGCTCGACCCCGGGGACGAGGTGCTTCTCCCGGCGCCCTACTGGACGACCTACCCCGAGACCATCACCCTCGCCGGCGGTGTCCCGGTGGTACTGCCGACGACCGAGGACACCCAGTTCCGGGTCACCGTCGAGCACCTCGACGCCGCGCGCACGAAGCACACCAAGGCGCTGGTGTTCGTGTCCCCGTCGAACCCCACGGGCTCCGTGTACACCCGGGCCGAGGTCGAGACCATCGCGCGCTGGGCGGTGCACAACGACGTCTGGGTCATCACCGACGAGATCTACGAGCACCTCACCTACGGCGACCACGCGTTCACCTCGATGCCGGCGCTGGTTCCCGAGATCGCCGACATGTGCCTGGTCCTCAACGGTGTGGCCAAGACCTACGCGATGACCGGCTGGCGGGTCGGCTGGATGATCGGCCCGCGCGACGTCATCGTCGCGACCACCAACCTGCAGTCGCACGCCACCTCCAACGTCGGAAACGTGTCCCAACGCGCCGCGCTCGCCGCCGTGTCGGGTGACCTCGACGCGGTTGCCGAGATGCGCGCCGCGTTCGACCGTCGGGGTCGGACGATGCACCGTTTGCTCGAGTCGATCCCGGGCGTGACGTGCATGGAGCCGCAGGGCGCCTTCTACTGCTTCCCGAACTTCACGGGCGTCCTCGGGCGCGAGATCGGGGGCCGGGTGGTGGAGACCACGCTCGACCTGTGCGAGGTGCTGCTCGAGGAGGCGAAGGTGGCGGTGGTACCCGGCGAGGCCTTCGGTGCCCCCGGTTACGCGCGGCTCTCGTTCGCGCTCGGCGACGACGACCTCGGCGAGGGCGTGGGTCGCATTGCGCAGGCGCTCGGCGGGTGAGCCGCGCTCGGCGCGCGCCCCGGCGAACCCCGGGGGCGACAAGGCCTGCGGGTACCCTGGGGTCGTGACGGAACCCGAGCCGCCGGCGCGACCCCGTGTGCTCGTCGCGGAGACCCTGGCGGCGAGCGGCCTCGACCTGATGCGGGCGTCGGGCCTCGACGTGGACGTGCGCACCGGGATGTCTCCCGAGGAGCTGCGCGTCGCGGTGGACGGTGCGGCGGCGCTGGTGATCCGCAGCGCCACCCAGGTCGACGACGCGGTCCTCGAGGCCGGCCGGGACCTCGTGCTCGTCGGCCGGGCCGGGATCGGGCTCGACAACGTCGACGTCGAGGCCGCCACCCGCCGGGGCGTCATGGTCGTGAACGCGCCGCAGTCCAACGTGCTCTCGGCGGCGGAGCACACGGTGGCCCTGCTGCTCGCGCAGGCGCGCAACATCCCCCAGGCCGACGCGGACCTGAAGGCGGGGGAGTGGAACCGGACCCGCTGGGAGGGGGTCGAGCTGCACGGCAAGACGCTCGGCATCGTCGGCCTCGGCCGGGTCGGGGTCCTCGTGGCCCAGCGCGCGCTCGCCTTCGGGATGCAGCTGCTGGCGTACGACCCCTACGTCAGCGCCGACCGCGCCCGCCAGCTCGGCGTGAGCCTCGTGGCGTCGGTGGAGGACCTCGTCCGCCACGCCGACTTCATGACCGTGCACCTCCCGAAGACGGCCGAGACGATGGGTCTGGTGTCGGCCGAGCTCCTCGCGCACGCCAAGCCCACGCTGCGGATCGTCAACACCGCGCGCGGTGGGATCATCGACGAGGCGGCGCTCGCCGAGGCGCTGCGCGACGGGCGCATCGCCGGCGCAGCGTTGGACGTGTTCGCGACCGAGCCGACGACCGAGTCGCCGCTGTTCGGCCTGCCCAACGTGGTGGTCACGCCCCACCTTGGCGCGTCCACGGTGGAGGCTCAGGACAAAGCGGGCCAGACCATCGCCGAGCAGGTCGTTCTTGCGTTGCGGGGCGAGTTCGTGCCCTACGCCGTCAACCTCGCGGCCAAGGAGGCGAGCTCCACGGTGCAGCCCTTCCTCCCGCTCGCCGAGCGGTTGGGGCGCCTGTTCACCGTCCTCGCCGGTGGCGTAGTCGAGACCCTCGACGTCGCCTACGAGGGCGAGATCGCCGACTACGACTGCCGTGTCCTCACGCTCTCGGTGCTCAAGGGCGCGTTGGGCGCGATCGTCGACGAGCCGGTCAGCTTCGTGAACGCGCCGCAGCTTGCGCAGGCGCGCGGTGTCGTGGTGCGGGAATCACTGTCGTCGTCCGCGCTCGACTACGTGAACTTGATCACCCTGCGCGGCCAGGTAGACGGTCGTGACGTCCACGTTGCCGGGACGATCTTCGGGAAGCGTGACGCCATGCGCATCGTGGGGATCCTCGACCACACGGTCGACATCCCGCCCTCGGGCCACCTCCTGGTGGTCCGCAACTCGGACACTCCGGGGATGATCGGCCAGGTCGCCACCGTCGTCGGTCGGGCCGGGATCAACATCGACGACATGGATGTCGGGACCAACGCCTCGGGCGAGGCCGCCCTCATGGTGCTCGCCACCGACCGGGCGGTCCTACCCGCCGTGGTCGACGAGATCCGGGCGACGCCCGGCGTGCTCGACGCCAAGGCCATCGACCTCGACTGAGCACCGCCAGGTCGGGTCGGGTCAGGCGGGCAGCACGAGGTCGACGGTGCCGGTGGCGTGGTCGCCGAGGTCGTTGGCGGCCCGCAGCGTCACCTCCACCGCGCGGGTGGTCCCGTCGGTGCGCTGGTCGGTGACCCGGCCGGTGAAGCGCAGGGGCGAGCCGGGAACGGCCGGGCCGCCGAGGCGGATGGCGATGCGCCGCACCCGCGCGGCCGGCCCGGCCCAGTCGGTCGCGTAGCGGGCCACGTACCCGTTGGTGGTGAGGATGTTCATGAACAGGTCGGGAGCACCCTGGGCCTGTGCGTAGTCGCGGTCGTGGTGCACGGGCATGAAGTCGCGGGTGGCGATGGCACCGGCGACGATCACGGTGGCGGTGACGTCGAGGACGAACTCCGGGAGCTCCTCGCCCGGCACCCGCGGGTCATCCGGTTCCGCCGCGGGCACCGGCGTGCGGGTCGAAGGTCGCGGCGGCAGATCGGCTGCAGTGCGGGTCGGGTCGAACTTGAAGACCCGGAAGCGCTGGCGCCCCACCTCCTCGCCCGTGACCGTGCGGTACGCGTTCGTCCACTCCACGAAGTAGCCGACCCCGATCCCGGTGCCCTTGAGCTCGGAGACCGACGTCAGCGTGGCGGCCGAGGTGAGCTCCTCGCCGACGTGCAGGTAGCGGTCGAACTCGAGCTCGGAGTTCGTGGCCAGCGTGCCCCGGAACCCCGCGGCCGCGAGCACCGCCACCGGCGAGTCGGGATCGATCTCGCCCGGCGCCCCGCCCCGCTCGCGGATCCCCTCGACCCGCGGACGGGGCATCGTCCAGGTCTGGAGCATGGCGGGGGGCGCGACGATGCCACCGAAACCTGCGGCGTGGCCCGCCGTCTCGTCGAGGTAGACCGGGTTGCGGTCGTCGAACGCGTCGACCCAGTGACGGATCATCGGGATGTTCACCGGGTCGGGCGCGACTGCCGGGCCGTCCGCGCCCAGGGGGTGCCCGATCCGCTCGAGCAAGCCGTCTCGGAGCGGATCGGTCACGACGGCGCCCCGGCGTTGCGCGCCGCTCGTGCCCCGAGCGCGTCGAGCAGGGCCTCGAGCGTGAAGGCGAACGCCTCGTGCGCGTCCACGGGCTGCTCCGTCCCGTAGCGGTCGATGGTGCGCACCAGTAGCACCGACGTCACCACGTGCAGCTGCAGCGCGCGCAGCGCGAGCGGAGCCTCCGTCCCGTCCAGGCCCATCGCGTCGAGCTCGACGGCGATGGCATCCCGGACCGGTTGGAACATGACCGCGGTCTTCCGGCGCTCGTGGGCCAGGGCGACGAGCTGGGGTCGCCCGAGCAGCGTCGCGCGCAGGGCAAGGGTGAGCGACGCGATGCGCTCGCGCGGCGTGGTCCCGCGGGGCCGTAGCGTTCCCAGGTCGGCGAGCAACCGGTCGACCAGGGCGTCCACGAGCTCGTCGCGGTTGCCGACGTGCCAGTAGATGCTGGTGACCGCAACGCCGAGCTCGTCGGCCAGACGGCGCATGGTGAGCGCGTCGGCCCCGTGCGCGTCGACGATGCGCCCGGCAGCCTCGACGATCTCGTCGGCGGTGAGGGACCGGGGTCCGGCGGTTCCCGTCGTGGGTGACGGCGGGGTCACGCCCCCGGTTCCACGGAGCCGATCAGCGGGAAGTCGTGGCCGGTGAGCCAGTGCCGGCCGACCGCCTTCACCCCGGACCACTTGGCCTCGAGGTCGGCGGCGGTGCGCCCCTCGCCGAGCTGACCGAGGTCCTCGGGCGTCGGGCCGATCTTCTCGGCCAGCGGCGCGAGCGCCGCGACGTCGAACCCGAAGATCTCGGCGGCGTTGCCCCCGAGCATCTGGCGGGTCTCGTCGACGGGGATGTCGAAGAAGGTCTTGGTCAGCCAGTCGTGGGTGTTGGGCCAGGTGCCCTCGGGGTGCGGGAAGTCCGTGCCCCAGCACATGTTCTGGATGCCGATCTCGTAACGCATGCCCAACTCGCGCCGCTTCACGTTGGCGAGACCCGTGAACACGTTGCGGTCGACGTACTCGCTCGGGAGCATGGAGAGCCGGCCGGCGAACGCGTTCTTGCCCAGCTTCTCGGCACCCTTCTGGCCCATGTAGAGCCGGTCCCACGACCACAGCAGACCGGGCAGCCACCAGCAGCCGCCTTCGGTGACGCCGAAGCGCAAACCGGGGAAGCGCTCGAACACGCCGGACCAGAGGAGGAACCACAGCGGTCGTGCGGGCCACCAGGTGACCTCGGTGACGTAGATCCCGAGGTGGTCGCCGTACTCGTCGCGCGCCGCGGACCCGGAGTGGGTCACGACCGGCATCTGGAGCTCCTCGCACAGGGCCCAGACCGGGTCGTACTTGGCGTCGTGGTACGGGGTCTGGTTGCACCACATCGCCGGGATCATCACGGCCCCGAGCCCCGACTCCTTGGCCCGGCGGATCTCCGCGAGCACGACGTCGGTCTCGGCGGTGATCGGCACCAGCGCCACGCCGCAGCGCCGGCCCGGGCTGGTCGCCACGAGCTCGGCCAGCCACCGGTTGTGCGCCTGCGCGCCCGCCATCCCCAACTCGGGGTCGAGGTCACCGGTCAGGCCGAGCCCGGCCCCGAACGG
>JBJSXO010000068.1:0-4839 GCA_046086425.1 Actinomycetota bacterium
TGCCTGGCCTCGAGGTGCGATGGTGGTCGGGACCGGCGTCGATCCGGTGACCTACCGCTTTTCAGGCGGTCGCTCTGCCTACTGAGCTACCCGACCGAGATGCCGGCTGACGCTCGGCAGACTCGTTCCGCGGTCCCGACGGGATTTGAACCCGCGGCCTCCGCCTTGACAGGGCGGCGTGCACTCCAAACTGCACCACAGGACCAGGTGCCTTGCTGTTGTCAGGTGTTGCGGATGGTGCGGGAACTCGTGGATCTCGTGCGTCTCGCTCCGAGCGGGTCGGGCCCGCCGGTGTGCCCCCAGGGGAGTTCGAATCCCCGTTACCGCCTTGAAAGGGCGGCGTCCTAGGCCACTAGACGATGGGGGCTCGCTTCCCCGTGAGGGCAACGAACTCTAGCGCGTGCGCCGAATTGCGCCCCATCGCCGGACGGTGCGCCAACCCCCGTCGCTCAGGCCGGCGGCACCGTGACCACGGGCAGGTGCGACTTCTCCGGCAGCTCGCGCGCGACGCTCCCGAGCACGGCGCGGCCTACCCGGCCCCGGCCGCGGGTGCCGCAGACCACGAGGTCCGCCCCGACTTCGCGGGCGGCCCGCACGATGCCCGGCACGGGCCGGTCCTCCACGAGGCGCGCTTCGACCGTCACGCCGGTGGCGATGGCATCGCGGCACCACTCGTCGCGCAGCTCGGCGAGCGCCTCGTCGTGCAGCTCCGTGAAGTTCGCCCGGTCGTGGTGGCGGTCGAGATCGTCGAGCGGCGACCACGCGTGCACCACTGCGAGGCGGGCGCCGGTCTGCCGGGCCAGGCCGACCGCCCAGGCGAGTGCACGGGCGGCGTCCTCGGAGCCGTCGTGGGCGACCAGGATCGTCTGTACGGTCATGTCGTTTCCTCGCTTCCTGCACCGAGGTCGCGTGCGTCGGCTCGCAACGACACCACGACCGTCACGGTGAGCACCGCCACGATCACCCCGAGCGAGATGAGCGTGGGCATGTGGTACACGTCGGAGATCAGCATCTTGATGCCGACGTAGCCGAGGATGATGCCGAGGCCGATGTTGAGGTACCGGAGCTTGTCGGCGGCGCCTGCGAGCAGGAAGTAGAGCGCCCGCAGGCCGAGGATCGCAAAGGCGTTCGACGTGAAGACGATGAACTCCGACCGGGTCACTGCGAGGATCGCCGGGATCGAGTCGACGGCGAATACGACGTCGGTGGCCTCCACGAGGACCAGCACCACCAGCAGGGGGGTCGCAAAGCGGCGAGCGTCGATCTTCACCCAGAACTTCTGCCCGTGGTACTCGCTGCTCACGGGGATCAGCCGGCGCATCACCCGCAGCACCGGGTTCCGCTCGGGGTGGATCTCCTGGTTGTCGTGGGTCGCGACCCGCCAGGCCGTGAAGAGCAGGAAGGCACCGAACACGTAGAGCATCCAGCCGAAGGCCTCGAGGAGGGCCACGCCGGCGAAGATGAAGACGGCCCGCAGCACGAGCGCGCCGAACACGCCCCAGAACAGCACCCGGTGCTGGAAGGCCTTGGGCACTGCGAAGTAGGACAAGATCACGGCCCACACGAAGACGTTGTCGACCGAGAGGCTCTTCTCGATGACGTAGCCGGTCAGGTACTGGCCGGCGGCCGGCCCGCCGAGCAGGCCCCAGATCGCCAGCGAGAACGACAGCCCGAGCGCGATCCAAAAGACGCTGGTGATCCCCGCCTCCCGCATCGAGATCTCGTGGGCCTCGCGGTGGAACAGCACCAGGTCACCCAGCAGCAGCACGGCGATGAGGACGAGGAACGCCACCCACATCCAGGCGTCCACCTGGATATCGGCCCCGGGGACGTCACCGGAGGTCCCGGCGGCGAGCAGGAAGGAGTTCAGGAAGGAGTGCATGCGACGAGCCGATCGTCAGGGGTTCGCCGGCCGGCGAGTCGCGGACGGGGCCTGCGGCGTCAGCCGCTGCGGACGTCGTCGAGCCCGAGGGCGGTGAAGATCTCGAACCGCTCGGCCTCGTAAGTGGCGTCGTCGATCGCTCCGCTGGCGTGCTGCTCGCTCAGCACGCGGAACCGCTCCATCAGAGCATCGGTGTCGACCGGCTCGACCTCCACCTCCTTGCGGTCCTCGCGTCGCTGGCGCCGTTCGGCGGCCCGCTCCTGACGCTTCTTCTCGCGCTCGCGCTTCTGGAAGCTCTCCGAACCCATGTCAGTTCACCTCGACTCGTCGGGCCGCGACCAGGACGGGGTCGGGCCATTGGACATCGGTCACCCAGCCGAGACGCTCCATCCAGCGGATGATCCGGGCCGAGGTGTCGATCTGGCCCTTGAGCAGCCCGTGACGGGCGGAGCGCGGGAAGGCGTGGTGGTTGTTGTGCCACGCCTCGCCCATCGTGATGAGGGCGAGGGGGGCGAAGTTGGTGCTGGCGTCGCGCGTGGCGAACGGTCGCTTCCCGAAGCGGTGGCAGACCGAGTTGACCGACCACGTGCCGTTGAGGGTGATGCCGACCCGCACCAAGCCGGCGCAGAGGAACGCCACGACGGCGTCCTCCCAGCCCCCCCACAGGTACCCGAGGACGAACGGGATCGCGAACGTGCTGATCGCCAAGGGGAGGAAGAACCGGTCGATCCAGACGATGTCGCGATCGGCGAGCAGGTCGGGCGCGTACTTCTCGCGCGAGGTGTGGTCGACCGTGAAGGTCCAGCCGACGTGCGCGTGCCAGAAGCCCCGCAGACCCGAGAGCGGTCGCGCACCCTTCCAGAGCGGGGAGTGGGGGTCGCCCGGCCGGTCGGAGAAGCGATGGTGACGGCGGTGGTCGGCGACCCAGCCGATGATCGACCCCTGGAAGGCGAGGGTGCCCAGCGTGGCGAGGGTGATCTTCAGCGGGCGCTTGGCGACGAAGCTCTTGTGGGTGAACATCCGGTGGAAGCCGATGGTGATGCCGTGCCCGAAGAGGACGATGAGCACGACGGTGAGGACGGCGGCGAACCACGGGAAGGTGATGTCGGCCATGATCAGCAGCGCCAGGGCGACGAACGGGAGCACGGTGAAGATGCCGGTCAGGACCACCTCGTAGGCGGCCGGCCCGCGGGAGGCGTTGCCGAAGCCCGACGCCGACTCGCCCGGCTCGGGTTCGGTCAGGTCGAGGTTGGTCGCCGGCATCGCTCCTGTGCCCATCACGCTCCCTGCTGGTGGACTGCTGGTGGACGGCCACACCCGGATCAGCGCGGCAGGTCGGCCCGAACTCGGCCCGGGACGAAGGATTCCTCGGACCCGGACGGACCCAAGGGTAGCGGGGCCGCTCCCACCCTCCGACGCGCCGCCGCGGCCCGTCGGACCGGCCCGGGAACGCCGCCGGGACCGACTGCGACAGCGGCACCTCGGACCCGGCGCAACCCTTCGTGACCGTCGGCACAGTTGCGGTGACCAGAGGCACCGCGAGGCGATTCGGGGGCCCCCTCCTCTTACACTGACCCATGTTCCTCCCCGTCGGAGGTCGGCCGTTTCCGGGCCGATCCGGGCGGGCTCGGGCGACCGATCGGGGACCGGGCGAGACCAGGCAAGTCCAGTGGGGCGACGAGGGGCGTGAGGGTGGGCACAGGGCACCGGGGCGTAGGGCGAGGCCCGGCACGCGGCATGCGTGCGGTGGCCGTCGCGCTCCTGGTCACGACCGTCGGCCTCCAGCTGGCCACGATGGCGCCGGTCCTCGCGCAGACGACCGAGCCCACCACCGCCACGACCACCCCGCCGGACCCCACCACGGCGACGACGACGCCCGAGGTCACGACCACGACCACCGTCGTGACCACGCCACCGGACACCACGCCGACCACGGCACCGCCGACCACCACCACGACCGCGCCGACGACCACGACCACGGCACCGCCCACCACCGCACCTCCGGCGGGACCGATGGTGAAGCTCCTCGTCGAGCTCGACCCGGGTCTGTCGGACGCGCAGCAGGACAGCGTGATCACGAGCCAGGGCGGCCAGGAGGTCGACGCGTTCCCGAGGCTGCGCCTCCACGTGGTGGAGGTCCCGGCCGACTCGGTGTTCCAGGCGGTCGCCGGGTACGACGCCGACGCACGCGTGCAGAGCGTGTCGGTGGACCAGGTGCGCACGCTCGCCGGCGCAGCGAACGACCCTTCCTACGCGCAGCAGTGGGCGCTGCCGAAGATCGGTTGGGACCTGCTCCACGGTGAGGTGAACGCAACCGGGTCGTCCACGATCGCGATCCTCGACACCGGCATCGACGGCGGCACCCCCGACCTCGCGGGCCGGGTGGTGGGGGGCTGGTCGTTCGACGACTCGTCACCGACCGCGGACCCCAACGGCCACGGCACGCACATGGCGACCATCGCCGCGGCCGCGCCGGACGACGGCGTCGGCATCGCGGGTGTGGGTGACACCGGCGTGCGGGTCATGCCGGTGAAGGTGCTCGGTGCCGACGGCACCGGCTCCGACGCCGACATCATCGCCGGACTCCAGTGGGCGGTGAACCACGGCGCCAACGTGGTGCTGATGGCGTTCAGCGGTGCAGGCAAGAGCGACGCGCTGCAGGCCGCGATCGACAACGCGTGGGCCAGCGGCGTGGTGGTGATCGCGGCCGCGGGCAACGACGGCACGTCCGAGCCGCAGTTCCCCGCCGGCGACGCCAAGGTCGTGGGCGTGGGCGCCACCGGCCCCGACGACACCGCGGCGGGTGGCACCAACACCGGTGCCGCGGTGTTCCTCGCCGCCCCCGGCGTGGGCATCCTCGCTTCCGACGCCGGCGGCGTCACCAGCGTCACCGGCACCTCCGCCGCCGCAGCGGTCACCGCCGGGGCCGCAGCCCGCCTGCGGGCCATCGACCCGGG
>JBJSXO010000069.1:0-3420 GCA_046086425.1 Actinomycetota bacterium
GGCGGCTGCGTGCTGTCGCCCGCACTGCGGCGGCCACCACCACGAGGTGGCCGTTCGTCCGGCGCAGATCGGCACGGCGCACGTTGGTGTCGATCGGCCGTGCGATGAACCAGTCGGCTTCGCTGCCATCGATACTCGCCAGATCCGCGGGGAGCACACCCAGGTTCGACAGCGACACCGGCGCGTCGTCCGAATACGCGAACAGCCGGTCCACGAACTTCCGAATCCCGCGGCGCGAGAGCCACGGCAGCACGGCGAGCACCTCGGTCGCCGGGCCCGGATCGCTCCGGGCCGCCACGCGCGCGTCTTCCAGGGCGTCACGGATGGAGCGCTGCTCCCCCAACGCCGACGCCGGATCGAGCGTCGCCCGACCGAACTGGAACGCCAGCGCACGCAGGTCGTCGGGACCCTCACGCACACTGACCGGCATCAGGAGGGTGATGCGACCATCGGGCCGGGTGTGCCCGACGCGCGCGGCCAGCCGAGCGGTGAAGGCCATCAGCATGGTGGCCGAGTTGCCCCCGCGCTCGTGGGCGCGCGTGTTCCAGCGGTCGAGATCCGCCCGGACGACGACACTCGGGATGTGGACGATGTCGTCGTCGTCCGCCATCGGCGGGGCGGCGGGCTGCGCCGGCGCAGTGCGCGAGCGCGCGCCGTGCCACCGCAGGCGGGCGACCAGGAAGAGCCCGCGTGCGGTCGCGGGAAGGCTGCGCACGACCAAGGCCAGGTCGGACACGAGGCCGGTCCACCAGCCGCGCGTTCCAGCGGTGTCGTACCCCGGGTCTGCGCCCACACCCGCAATGGCCCGACGCAGGATCATGAACGAACCGAAGGCATCGCCGATGACGTGCGAGGCCGTGAAGCACACGGCCCCGGAGCCGTCGGCGAAATCCTGCACGTCGACGCGCCAGCTCGGGCCGTCGACCGGGTGGACCGGACCACTCGCGCAGCTGTCGGCCCAGGCCGTGAGCTCGGCACGCGGTCGCACGGTGGTGCCGAGCTGCACGCACGGTTCGGCGTTCGGGCGCACCCATCTCCCGCAGGCGCCCGGGACCCGTGAGCGTTCGATGATCCGGTTGCCCGGGCCGGCGGCAAAGGCGTCGACGAATCGCCGCACCCCATCGAGGTCCACACCCCGCTCGTACCACCAGATCGCCTGCACGAGCTGGTTGCGGCCCGTGGCGTCGAGCAGCGCCAACGCCGTCTGGTCCGGGACGTTGAGGTGGTGGTCGGCCCGGCGCACCCGTCGCCGAGGCGCGCTCGCTGCGCTCTGCGTCGACGAGGTCACTCGATCACGGCCGCGACGCTGAGCGCATCGAGCGCGTCGGCGACCAGGGCGCGGAGCTGGCTCCGTGTGGTCACCCGGTCGGGCTGGTAGCCGATGACGTTGACGACGAGCGTGCCCCCGACCGTATAGGGCAGGACGGTGAGCCCGCCGCCGCGTCGCGCCAGAGTCGCCCGAGTCGGGGTCCGGGTCCCGCCCCGAACCTGGAAACGCGATGCCGGCGTCCCGTCGATCCGCAGCACGTCCTCCGAGAGATCACCCATGTACGAGAGCGTTACCGCCGGCTCGCCGACGAAGTCGACGGCCTCGCCCATCAACGAGGTCGCGCCGCGCACGGGCACGAACGGCACGAGTGGCCAGAGCGCTTGCGTCGGATCGGGTCGTTCGCGAGCCGCGGCGATCCCCTCCCTGATGGCATCCCGAATGGCGGGCAGATCGCCGATGTCGGCGACGTCGATCACCACCCGGGCGAGATCGACGGCATTCGCCGCCTGGTCGCGATCTGCGGCCCGGTCCTCGACCGGCACGAGGAGCAGGACGCGACCGTCGCGAACCCGACCGAATCGCTCACCGAGCTGCGCGGCAAGCGCCGCCAGGAGCGAACGGCCGGCACCGTCGAACGCGGCGGCTCGCTCGTCCCAGTGCACAGGGTCGATGAATGCCGTGACGCTCGGGACCAGGACCAGCGCGTCATCGCCTGGCGCCGGCTGCGTCACCTTCGTCCGCGACCCCACTGTCCCAGGTGCACGGCGGCGCGCGCGTAACGACGCGCCGAGCACCTGCACGACCTTCACCGCCGCCCGCACGATCGGCCAGAGGTCGGCCAGCACCTGACGGAGGTCGTCGCCGATCGCCTGGAGTCGCCGGCGCGAGCGGGGCGGGGGATATCCCGGTGTCGAGTCGTCGTCGGTGGCGTCGCGGCCCGTGGCCGCCCGACCGATGGCATCGACGATGCTGCCCCCGTCCCCCGCGCAGTGGGAGACCACGAGACTGACGGCGGTGCGCCCGTCGGTGAAGGGGGCGACGCCCAGCCGCCATGGAGGCCCGTGCTCCGGATCGAGCGGGAGGCGAACCTGCTCGTCGATCCAGGAGGGGAGGTCCTCCGGTGGGCGCGGCGCAACCGTCACGTCGAGCGGGGCCAGCGGTGCTGCGGCCCAGCGCGACCGGCCGAACGGCAACGGCGAGCGCTCGACGAGCCGGGAGATCCGTTGGCGCCCGAGGCCCCGGTGGAACGCGCGGATGGCCTCGAGATCCGGCGGCCGGTCGTAGACCCACACCGTCTGGATGATCGATTCCTGACCGGTGCGACTGCCGAGGAAGAAGGCCTCGTCGACGTAGCTGATCACCGGTCCGGGACCGGTGGCGACGCCGAGCCGTTGGGTCATCGCTCGGCCAGGATCGCCGCCTCGGGGACCAGCTCGGCGGCTTCGTGGACCAGCTCGGCGATGCGCCTCACGAGACGCTGCTTGGTGGCCTGCGCCGGCGCGGTGTCGGGACACGAGATGATGACCCCGGCGCCCGCATCGTCGCGAATGAACCAGATCGCGATCTGCCCGGACGCGCCCGGGATGGGCATCCCGGTGCCGTGGTGCGCCCGCCATCGGAGCACCGTCTCGTTGCCGGAGTCGTCTCGGGTGTAGTCGTGGAGGGCGATCAACGGTGCCAACCAGTCGGGTGCATCCGGCGCGCCGTCCTCGCCGAGCAGCTCGCACGCGGCCTCGTAGGGGATGGCTCCGAGGGACCGGTTCGTCGCGTAGGTCGCCTGCGCGGTGAGCATGGTCTGCGCCATCGTGCTTCCGGCGACGGGGAAGACGACGGGGACGACGCCGGCGCGCCACCCCATCGATTCCGGGTCGTGAGGGTCGTCGGGATCCGCGGTCGGCGTGATCGCCCGGAAGGCGGTGGTCCCCGCAATCTCGGTCCACGCCTGCGCGACCACGGCCAGGACGCCGCCGATGAACCGGCTTCCCACCGCCACGCAGGCCTGACGAAAGGCGTCGATGCCCGCCGCGTCAGTGATCACGTGACTCGACAAGGTGGTGTTCGTGGTGTCCGTGACGTCGCCGACCGGGAGTGGCAATCGAGCCGACGAGTCGGGGGGTCGCAGGTAGCCCACCCAGCTGGTGAGCTCGTCG
>JBJSXO010000070.1:0-10756 GCA_046086425.1 Actinomycetota bacterium
CTCGACGATCTGCCCGGCGTACATCACTGCGACGCGGTCGCAGAGGTCGGCGATCACGCCGAGGTCGTGGGTCACGAACAGGATCGCCATCCCCAGCTCGCGCTGGAGGCGGCGCAGCAGCTCGAGGATCTGGGCCTGCACGGTCACGTCGAGCGCGGTGGTGGGCTCGTCGGCGATGAGCAGCCGCGGCTCGTTGGCGAGGGCGATGGCGATCATCACCCGCTGGCGGAGACCACCGGAGAGCTGGTGGGGAAACTGGCGCAACCGCGCGTTCGGAGCCGGCACCCCCACGAGCTCGAGCAGCTCCACCGCCCGCGCCCGGGCCCGGGCCTTCGACACCTTCTTGTGGAGCCGCTGGGCCTCGACGAGCTGGCTCCCCACGGTGAAGGCGGGGTCCAGGCTCGTCATCGGGTCCTGGAAGATCATGCTGATGCCGGTGCCGCGCAGCGCGCGCACGTCCCTGAAGCCGAGACCGAGCAGGTCATGACCCTCGAAGGTGATCGACCCGGCGACGATCCGCCCCGGCGGCGACGGCACGAGGCGCATCACCGACAGTGACGTGACGGTCTTGCCCGAGCCGCTCTCGCCGACGAGACCGACGGTCTCCCCCGGCCGGATCACCAACGACACCTGCTCGACGACGCGGCTCACCCCCCGCTCGCCGGTGAACTCGACGCACAGGTTCTCGATCCGCAACAGCGCGTCGTCGGGAGCAGCGGTGGCGTCCGCCCCCGTCGGAGCCGCCGGCTCCTCCACGCGGTCCACGGTCGTCAACCCGCGCCGCTCGGAGCGCCGGGCCCGCGTCGAGCGACCGACGCCGAGCACGTCGCGCATGCCGTCACCGAGGACGTTGAACGCGAAGATGGTGATCGCGATCGCTCCGCCGGGGACGAAGAGCTGCCACGTCGCCGAGTACAGGGTCCGGTCGTAGGCCTGCCGGAGCATGGCACCCCAGCTCGCAGTGGGCGGCCGGGGCCCGAGGCCGAGGTAGGCCAGCCCCGCTTCGGCGATGAGCGCAGCGGCGATCCCGAAGGTCGCGGCGATGAGCAGCGGCGACCGGACGTTGGGCAGGACCCGGTGGCTCAGAATCCGGCGGGTCCGGCTCCCCGCGGCCCGCGACGCCTCGATGAACGGCTCTTCCCGGATGGCGAGCGCCGTCCCGCGTACGAGGCGCGTCATCCCGAACACGAACACGATCGACAACGCGAGGATCACGTTCCCGACTCCCGGTCCGAGGATGCCGGCCACCGCGAGCGCGAGCACGAGGGGCGGGAAGCTCAGGCCTCCGTCGGCGATGCGCATGAGCACGTTGTCGACGGCGCCCCCCGTGTACCCGGAGAACAGGCCGATCACGAGCGCGACCGCCATCGCGATGACGATGACCGAGACAGCGACGGTGAGCGACACCCGTGCCCCGAAGATGATGCGGCTCAGGAAGTCGCGACCGAGGTCGTCGGTGCCGAGCCAGTGCGACCACGAGGGTGTGGCCAGTCGGTTGGGGATGTCCTGCGCATCGGGGTCGTACGGCGCCACGAGCGGCGCGAAGAGCGCGGCAAGCGCGAGCACCGCGAGGTAGGCCAGCGCGACGGTCGGCCCCGGCCGGCGGAGCAGCCGCCGGAGCGCGCCCGGGCGCCGCGGCAGGCCGGCGAAGCCGACCGCGGCCTCGACCGCCTCGTCGGGAGTGATGGCGACGTTCTCGGCGTACCGGAGGACGTCGTCGGTCCCCTCGATCGTCATGCCGCCACCCGCACCTTCGGGTTCAGCAAGGCGTAGGCGATGTCGACCGTGAGGCTCATCAGGATCTGGATGACGGCGAGGACGAGCACACACCCCTGGATCACGGGCACGTCGGCCTGGGTGATCGCGCCGAGCAGGTAGAAGCCGATACCCGGGATCGAGAAGATCTGCTCCACCAGCACGGTGCCCCCGACCAGCCCGGCGATCTGGAGCCCGAGGATCGTGATCGCGGGGCTGGACGCGTTCTTCAGACCGTGCACCCCCACCACCCGCGGTGCCGCACCACCGATCGCCCATCCGGTCCGGATGTGGTTCGAGTCGAGCTCGTCGACGAGGGCGGCGCGCAGCTGGCGCATGATCGCCGCTGCGATCCCCATACCGAGCGCGATGGCCGGCAGCGTGATGTAGCGGAGCCACTCGCCCGGCGACTCGGAGAGCTTCACGTATCCGTTCGGCGGAAGCCACTGCAGCTTGACCGCGAAGACGATGACCAGGAACAGCGCGAGCAGGAAACTGGGCACGGCGACCGAGAGCGAGGCGAGCACGCGACTTCCCTGGTCGACCGCGCCGCTGGGCCGCAGGCCGCTCAGGATCCCGAGAGGGACGGCGAGCACCACCGCGAAGACGGTCGCCGCGAGCACCAGGCCCATGGTCACCGGCACCCGCTGGCGCAGGTCGTCGCCCACGGCGGTCTTGCGCGTGTACGAGTCGCCGAGGTCGCCGCGGACCGCACCGGTGAGCCAGCGCCAGTACTGCGCGAGCACGGGCTCGTCGAGGTGGAGGTCCCGGCGCGCCTGCTCGATCGACTGCGGCGTCGCCGACTCACCCCCCGCGGCGACCACGGCCGGGTCCGCGGGCAGCAGCGTCACGAGCAGGAAGACGCCGAAGGTGACGATCAACAGGGTCGGGACGACCGTCAGCAGACGTCGACCGATGAGCCGCAGCATCCCGTCCCACCTCCCCCCTCACCGGGCCGGGCGCGGATGATAACTTTTCTCGCTCTGCGGGTGCGCCGCTTCCGCACCGTCGTCGCGCCGCCGCCGCGCCACCGCCGCACCACCGCCGCGCCGTGAAGGGACCTCACGCATGGCCGAAGCCCCTGCTCCCGACCCCGCCGACCGCAACGCCGACCGCACCGCCGACCTCGTTGCGATCGATCAGCTCTGCGCCCGCTACATGCTCCTCACGAGCCAGTTCGTCGAGGGCCGCTGGCTCGAGGTGTTCACGCCCGATGCCGTGTACACGGCGTTCGGCACCCCGTACACGCTCGACCGTTTCCCGGCGTTGCTCGAGGCGGCACCCCGCGGCCAGTTCATCGGCAACATGAGTGTGGTCGAGTTCGCCGCCCCCGCGCGAGGGGAAGGCGACATGGCCACGGGCATGCAGCACTTCGTCTTCGTCGACCAGCAGACCCACGCCATGCGGCTCGGTTGGTACAACGACGAGTACGTGCGCACGGCGTCCGGGTGGCGCATCCGTCGTCGCTCCACCACCTTCATGCGCAAGCACGGCGGCTTCGACTCGGGCGTGCAGCACGACCCGCTGGCTGCCGGCGAGGACTCGCCAGCCAGCGGGTAGGCGCGCGGCACCTCAGGCCCCGAGGCCACGCCGGCAGAAATCCCAGATGTGCTCGGAGTCGACCTTCAGGCGCGGGTTGCGCACGATGCGGTTCCCGAACCACGAGAACATCACGACCTGCTGGACCATGGTCGCAGCGCGGCGGGTGTCGTCGACGTCGATCACGCCTGCGGTGGCTGCATCGTCGATCAGCTGGAGCATCATCACCGAGATGGGGGCCAGCGTCGCGGTCACGCGATCGGCGTGGGCCACGGCGAGCTGGGTGGTGAACTCCGAGATCGGCACCCGGTTGTGGCGGCCTCGCTTGCGCTCCGAGGGGTCGCACCACTCGTGGAGCCGGATCACGAAGGTCCGCAGCCGCTCGATCGGGTCGGTCACCCCCTTTAGCGCACGCTCGTAGTCCTCGACGGACTCCCGCACGGCCTCCTCGAAGAGGGCGAGGATGAGCTCGTCCTTGCCGTCGAAGTACTGGTAGAAGCCGCGCAGGGACTGCTGCGACCGGTCGATCACCTCCTGGATGGTGAACTCGGTCGTGCCCTTCTCGTCGATGAGCTCGAAGGCGGCGTCGAGGAAACGCTGGATGCGCTGCTCCGCCCGGGACCGGGCGGCAGTGAGGCTGCGCGACACCGCCCGCTGGCGCCACTGCGGCTCGTTGTCGCCCTCGTCCGGGTCGACTGCCGTCACCCCGTTACCGCCGCTCGCACATCGTCTTCCACCGTCATGACCGTATCAGGGTCAATTTCCGAGAACCGGGTTCCCGCAACCGGGGTGCCTCGCTCCCGTCACGGCTCCCCGTCGTCCTTCCCCGGACGCGCAGGGCGCGGGGCGGGATCGTCCACCAGGTCGGGGTCGAGGTTCACCCCGAAGGACTCGAAGGCCATGGCGAGGCACGTATAGGTACCGACGACGAACACCAACTCCACCATCTGGCGCTGGTCGAGGTGCTCGGCGAGCCGGGACCACGTGGCGTCGGCGACGCGGTAGTCGTCGAGCAACTGGTCGGCTGCGGCGAGGAGATCGGCCTCCAACTGCGGCCAGTCGTGCGTGCTCACCCCGGCGATCGCGTCGATCTCCGCGTCGGTGACGTCGAGGCGGCGGGCCAGCCGCACGTGCTGCAACCACTCGTACTCCGACGCGCAGCGCCACGCGACCCGCATGATCACCAGCTCACGGTGACGGGGATCGAGCGTGCCCTGACGGAGCAGCACGTCGTTGTAGGGCAGCCAACGCCGGGCCAGCCCGGGGTGGCGCATCAGGGTGCCGAGCACCGCAGGCATCGGGGGCGCGTCGGGAGCCTCCGAGAGGAAGCGCTCCACCCCGGCGTCACCGACGAACGCACGCAGCGCCGCGGTCTCCTCCTCGCCGAACTCCGCCTTCGGCAGCGGCGGGACCCGCGGCGGGCGCGTGCCACCGGCTGCGCTCATACGACCGAGCCGCCGTTGACGCCGAGGGTCTGCCCGGTGATGTAGCCCGCGTCGTCGGAGCAGAGGAACACCACCGCGGCCGCGATGTCGTCGCCGGTGCCCACGCGGCCGACGGGGATCCGCCCGGTGAGGAGCTCGTTGGCGGGCAGGTCGCCGGCGGCCTGGGACTGGCGCGACATCGGCGTGTCGATCATCGAGGGTGGGACCGTGTTGACGGTGATCCCCTTGGTGCCGAACTCCTTCGCCAGCGAACGGGTGAGCGCGATCACGCCGCCTTTGGACGCCGAGTAGTGGCCCATCCGCGGCGCGCCCTGCTGCGCGCTCGACGACGAGATGGTCACGATGCGACCCCAGCCCGCCGCGACCATGTCGGGCAACACCGCTTGGAGGCAGTGAAACGTGCCGGTGAGGTTCACGTCGATGGTGCGCTGCCAGTCGTCGAGCGAGATCGCGAGGAACTTCTCGAACGGCGCCACGCCGGCGCTCGTCACCATGACCAGGATCGGGCCGAACTCGGCCCGCACTGCGTCGAGCGCGCGTTCCACCGACGCGCGGTCGGCCACGTCGACGGCCACCGCGATCGCCTCGCCCCCGGAGGCACGGATGGCGGCCGCCGCCTGCTCGGCCGCGGCGCCGTCGAGGTCGAGGATGCCGACGCGGTCGCCCTGCGCGGCGAGGCGCCGGGCGCAGGACAGACCCATGCCTGACGCGCCTCCCGTGACCACAGCCACGCGACCCATACCGTCTCCCCGTCGTCGTGCGGTGCCGAGGTGGCGAGTATGCAGCACGCCCACGACGACCCGCAAGAAGACTCTCGCGAAACGAGAACGGGATTGCCGCATGCCGCGCCCGCCGGTAGGGTCGGCCCTCCAGGCCGTGCAGGGGGACCCATGCGCATCGGGATCATGATCGGACCGGACCGTGGGCGCTACCGGGAGAAGGTGGCGCGCCTCGTCGCCGACGCGCAGGCGGCGGAGGCCGCGGGATTCGACTCGGTCTGGGTCCCCCAGATCCCGTCCGACTTCGACGCCCTCACCGCGATCACCCTGATGGGCCAGGCCACCCACCGCATCGAGCTCGGCACCGCAGTGGTGCCGCTGCAGACCCGCCACCCGGTCGCCATGGCCCAGCAAGCGCTGTCCAACCAGGCCGTGTGCGAGGGCCGCTTCACCCTCGGGATCGGCCCGTCCCACCACTGGATCGTCGAGGACATGCTCGGCCTGTCCTACGACCGCCCCGCGCACCAGGTGCGCACCTACCTCGAGGCGCTCACGGTCGCGTTCGCCGGCCCCGGCCCGTTCGACGTGGAGAACGACACCTGGCGGATCCACAACCCGCTCGACATCACCGACATCACCCCCACTCCGATCCTGCTCGCCGCCCTCGCCCCGCTCATGCTCAAGATCGCAGGCGAACTCACCGAGGGGACGCTCCTCTGGATGGCCGACCAGCGCGCAATCGCCGAGCACGTCGTTCCCCGGCTCACCGCCGCTGCCGGCGACGCCGGCCGGCCCGCGCCGCGCGTCGTGGCCGGCGTGCCGGTCGCGGTGTGCGCGAACGGCGAGGTCGAGGCCGTACGCGAGTGGACGAACGAGATCCTCGGTCACGCCGAGTACTCGCCGAACTACCAGCGGCTCCTCGAAGCCGGTGATGCGCGCGACGTCGGTGACGTGCTCGCGGCCGGCGACGAGGACGCAGTGCACGCGAAACTGACCAGCTTCCGTGACGCCGGGGTCACCGATCTCGCGGTGCGGGTGGTGCCCTTCGGCGCCGACGGCGCCGCCCGGCGGGCCTCGCGCCTGCGGACCGAGACGTTCTGCGCGTCCCTCGCCGGCGCGCCATGATCACCGGCCGGTGAGCGATGCCACGGCGGGACCGCTCGCCGGCATCCGCGTCCTCGAGGTCGGCCACATCCTCGCCGGGCCGTACGCCGGGATGCTGCTCGCCGACCTCGGCGCCGACGTGATCAAGATCGAGTCGGTCGAGGGCGACCTGTCGCGCCAGGTCAGCGCACACACGATCGACGACCACAGCACCTATTTCGCCAGCGTGAACCGCAACAAGCGCAGCGTCCACATCGACCTGAGCACCGACGAGGGCCAGGCACAGCTCGGCACTCTGGCCGCGACCGCCCACGCGCTGGTCGTGAACCTGCGCCCGTCGGGGATCCGCAAGCTCGGCCTCGACTATGCGTCGCTCTCGCGGTTCAACCCCAAGATCGTCTGTGTGGCGATCACCGGGTACGGGCTCGACGGTCCGGGTGCCGACTGGACCGCGTTCGACTACATCGTGCAGGCGACGAGCGGGATCGCGGCCATGACCGGCGAGCCCGATGGGCCGCCGTCGCTCGCCGGCTACGCCGCGGTCGACAACTCCACGGGGATCATGGCGGCGCTCGGGCTGGTCGCCAAGGTGCTCGAGGGCAAGGGCGGGCAGGTCGACGTCTCGCTGTTCGAGGTGATGCTCTCGCAGCTGAACTACCGCGCTGCGGCGTACCTGAACACCGGCGCAGTGCCCGAGCGGCTGCCACTGGGCGCCCACTCCTTCTACGTCCCCGCGCAGCTGTTCGCCACCGCCGACGGCTACCTCGCGCTGTTCGTCACCCACGACGAGTTCTGGCGCCGCCTCTGCGAGGGCATGGGCGCGCCCGAGTGGGCCGACGACCCGCGCTTTGTGACCATGGAGGCGCGCGTTGCGCATCGCGACGAGGTGATCGCCACGCTGACCGCCCGCTTCCTCGAGGCGAGTGCGGC
Organism: Actinomycetota bacterium; assembly: GCA_046086425.1. GTDB lineage: Bacteria > Actinomycetota > Acidimicrobiia > IMCC26256 > PALSA-555 > CAIUKV01. The sequence goes on from JBJSXO010000070.1 coordinate 7,493, forward strand.
CGAGTGGGTCGACCGGCTGCGCCCGCTCGGTATCCCCATCGGCCCGGTGCAGGACATCGGCGAGGCGCTCGACAGCGCGGTCGCGCGCGAGCGCAGCACCATCGTGTCGGTGGACACCCCCGCCGGCCCGCTGCGCCTGGTCGGCAACCCCATCCGGTGCGAGGGCGCCACCATCACCCACCGCGTCCCGCCCCGCCTCCACGAGCACACCACGGACCTCTTCCCCGACCCCCCCGAGATGCGTATCTGACCGTCGACTACCCGAGCACCCGACGATGCGTATCTCACCGTCGGCTACCCGGCGGGCGGGTCCCCGCCGCGCCGAGTCCTCAGGGCGTGTCGGTCCGATCCACCGACCGGAGCGCCACCGGGTCCGCGTAGTACTTCACCTCGACGACGTTTCCGCTGGGGTCGGCCAGCTTCCCGCCGAGCTTCCCGCTCAGGTCCGGATCGTCACGACGCGTCGGCGCCGAGAGCCACCTCGACCCGAACGCCGTCGCGCGCTCGACGACCTCCGCCCACGTCTGCGCGTCGGGGAGCACGACGCCGAAGTGCCGGACCCCCTGCTGCTCCGGCGCAATGACCTCCTCAGGCCGGAGCTGCAGCGTGAGCTGCATCCCGAAGAACCAGACGTCGCACCAGTCCTGGCGGCGCCGTCCGACGCGGCAGCCGAAGACCGCCTCGTAGAACGCGCAGGCCTCGTCCAGATCCGCCACAGGGAGCGACAGGTGCACAGTCGGCTGGTCCACCGCCGCCGACTGTAGGTCCGCCCCACCACCCGACCCCACCGAAAACGACGGTCAGATACGCATCGTCGGGTAGTTGACGGTCAGATACGCATCGTCGGGGTCAGGCGTCGTAGTTGACGGTGACCTGGCGGCTGGTGGGGATGGCCTGGCAGGTGAGGACCCAGCCGGTGTCGACCTCGTCGGGGGTGAGGGCGTTGTTCACCCGCATGGTCGCGACACCGACGTCGAGGTGGGCCATGCAGGTCGCGCAGCTCCCCGACTCGCACGAGAACGGCGCGCCCAGCCCGGCGCGCCGGGTGGCGTCGAGGATGGTGTCGCCGAGCTGGTAGTCGAGCGCGTGAGTGCGGCCCGCAAGCTTCACGGTCAGGGACTCGGTGTGCGAGCTCTCGGTGAGCACCGTGGCCTCGCCGGGGATCACGAAGCGCTCGACGAACCGTTGCGCCGGGCGCACCCCCAACGACTCGAGCGCGACCTCGACCACGTCCATGTAGGGCCCGGGCCCGCACACGTAGAAGTGCGCGTCGCGACGGTCGCCGACCAGGGCCGCGCAGGCCGCGGCGTCGAGGAAGCCCTGCTCGGCGTCGAGGTGGCGGTGCACCACGAGCCGCCCGCCCGCGTCGGCCTCCAGCCGGTCGAGCGCCGCATCGAAGATCACCGAGTCGGCGTCACGATTGGCGTAGACGAGCACGATCTCCCGCGTCGTGGTCGCCAGCGCGGTCTTGATGATCGAGAACACCGGAGTGATCCCGCTGCCGCCGGCGAACGCCACGATCGGCACATCGGACTCGTGGAGGACGAACAAGCCCGCGGGCCGCATCACGTCGATGGTGTCACCGGGAGCGAGGGAGTCGATCATCCAGTTGGACATCACACCGCCGGAGACCCGCTTCACCGTCGTGGTGAACGCCTCTCCCACGTCGGGCGAGCTCGACATCGAATAGCAGCGCACCACCTCCGCGCCGTCGACGCTCGCCCGGAAGGTGCAGAACTGGCCCGCGGCGTACGCGAAGGTGTCGGCGAGGCCGGCCGGGACCTCGAGCACGAACGACCGCGCGTCGGCCGTCTCGTCGGCCACGGCCGCGACCCGCAGCGCGTGGTACTCGTGGTCGGGGTGCACGCTCACCGCCGGGATCATACGACCGAGGGCGAGAAGCCCGTATCCGTTGGCTGCGAACCGGCTTCTCGCCCGGTGCGCGCCGGTGTTAGGGTCGCCGGGTGCGCAGCGAGGTGACGTGGCCGTCGATCCCGGCCATGGTCCGCGACGGCGCCACCCGCTTCGGCGCCGCCGAGGCCGTGGTCGATGGCGACCGTCGCGTCTCGTACGCCGCCCTCACCGCCATGGTCGCTGACGCCGCCCGGGCACTCGTGGCCTCGGGTGTCGAGGCCGGGGACCGTGTGGCGCTGTGGGCACCCAACTCGCTCGAGTGGATCGTCGCCGCCCTCGGGATCACCACCGCCGGCGGCGTACTCGTGCCCGTCAACACCCGGTTCAAGGGCGCGGAGGCGGCCCACGTCCTCGGCCGTAGCGGCGCCACTGCACTGTTCTGCGTCCGGGGCTTCCTCGACACCGACTACCCCGCCCTGCTCGCGGAGTCCGGGATCGACCTCCCCGCGCTCGCCCACACGATCGTGATCTCCGGCGAGCCGGGGAACGCGCCCGGCGAGGTGGCCTGGGCCGACTTCCTCGCCCGGGGAACCGCGGTCGCCGACGCCGCGCTCGACGCGCGGGTCGCGGCGATCGGACCCGACGACCCGAGCGACGTCGTCTTCACCTCCGGCACCACCGGCAGCCCCAAGGGCGTGGTCATGGCCCACGGGCAGACGCTGCGCGCCTACCTCGACTGGTGCGACTGGACCCGACTGCGTACCGGCGACCGGTACCTCATCGTCAACCCGTTCTTCCACATCTTCGGCTACAAGGCGGGGTGCCTGGCGTCGCTGATGCGCGGCGCCACCATCTTCCCCCTCGCGGTGTTCGACGTCCCCGAGGTGTGCGACCTCGTCCAGCGCGAGCGCATCACCGTCTTCCCGGGCGCGCCCACGATCTACCAGTCGCTCCTCGGCTTCCCCGACCGCGCCGACTACGACCTCTCGTCGTTGCGCCTCGCCGTCACCGGCGCGGCCGACATCCCGGTGGAGCTCATCCGGCGCATCGCCGAGGAGCTCCCGTTCGAGGAGATCCGCACCGGCTACGGCCTCACCGAGGCGGGCACCGTCACCGGCAGCCGGATCGACGACGACTTCACGCACATCGCCACCACCGTCGGGGTTCCGTGGGCGGGGTTCACGGTGCGCACGGTCGCCGCCGACGGCACCGACACCTCGCCCGGTGAGCCGGGCGAGGTCTGCGTGCAGGGCGAGACGGTGATGCGGGGCTACCTCGACGACCCCGAGGCCACCGCCGCCGCCTTCGACACCGACGGCTTCCTCCACACCGGCGACCTCGGCACGCTCGATGCCGACGGGTATCTCCGCATCGTGGGGCGGATCAAGGACATGTTCATCGTCGGCGGGT
>JBJSXO010000071.1:0-4308 GCA_046086425.1 Actinomycetota bacterium
CGTCGCACAGCGAGAGTGCCGCCGAGCCCATGGCCCGGAACTGCTTCCAGGCCAGCACCCGCTTGGGCATGCCGGAGATCGCCACGACCGCGTCCTCGACCCGCTCGGCCGACGAGGGGACGAGCCGCCGTCCGTCGCGCCACGAGCCTTCGCCGCGCACCGCAGTGACCCGCTCCCCGAGGGGCGTATTGGTCACCAGCGCGCACAGCGGGCCGTGATCGTCCAGCGCGCACAGCGAGATGCCCCAGTACGGGATCTCTCGTGCGCAGTTGGTCGAGCCGTCCACAGGATCGACCACCACCGTGATCGGCGCGGACTCCTCACCCGAGCGTCCCGACTCCTCGCTCACCACACCAACCCCCGCGCCGTGCAGCACCGACAGGACGGCGGCGTCGACGACCAGGTCGAGCGCGTACTGGCCGGGGCGATCGGTGCGCGCCCGACGCGCGTCGCCGTGCAGCGACGCCAACGCCTCCCGATGGACGTCAGCCGCGGCGTCGAACAGCGCCAGGAGGGACTCGGGAGTGGACGCGAGGCTCACGCCGAGAGGACCACCCGCTCCGGGTGCGTGTAGACGTTGAACCGCTCGCCCCGGAGGAAGCCGATCAGGGTGACCCCCAGCCGGTGGGCGGTCTGGACGGCCAGGCTCGACGGCGCCGAGACCGCCCCCACCACCGGGATGCCCGCCGTTGCGGCCTTCTGGACGATCTCGAAGCTCACCCGTCCCGACACGATGCTCACCGCGTCACGAAGCGGCAGCGCGCCCGACAGCGCCGCCCAGCCGATCACCTTGTCGAGCGCGTTGTGGCGCCCGACGTCCTCGCGCACCACCCGGAGCTCACCGTCGGCGGTGAAGCAGCCCGTCGCGTGCACCGCCCCGGTGGCCCCGAACACCGCCTGCGCGTCCCGGAGCGCGTCAGGCATCGACGTGAGGGCTGCAGCCGTCACCCGCAGGTCCGACGTCACGGGGGCGCAGGCCGCCTCGACCTGGTCGAGCGTCGTCTTGCCGCACAGACCGCAGCTCGAGTTGCTGACGAAGTTCCGCCGGTGCTGCTCGAGGTCGACCGGCACACGCGTGCGCACCGTCACGACGTTGTACTCCTGGTGCCCCTCACCCGCCAGGCAGTAAGCCACCGTCGCGACGTCGTCGGCTCCGGCCACGACGTGCTCACTGACGCAGAACCCGACCGCGAGCTCGAAGTCGTGCCCCGGGGTCCGCATGGTCACCGTCACCGGCGCCGCCGGCTGCCCGGGCCCCTCGACCCGGATCTCCATGGGCTCCTCGGTCACCAGACGGTCGGGCCGCTCCCGTGCGGTGTCGCCGTCGACCACCCGCACCCGCGCCGGTGTCGTGGGGCGGCGCGCGGGCGACTCGTGCACGCGGCGAGGCTACCCGGGGACCTCGAGACCGAGACGCTGCGCGTCCGCCGGCGTGTCGACGTCGGCAAAGCACCGGGCGGTGGTGAACGCCGACCAGTCGGCGTCGTCAAGCCAACGCACGCCCGGCCCCAGCGCGCGGAGCAGGGCCTGCATCGACGACTCGCCTGCGGTACGGATCTCCACCGCCACGTCCAGCGCGCTCGGCGCGTAGCGGGCGCACAGCGGCTGGGCTCGTCCGCCGACGCGCGGAACCAGCGCCGCGGCGGGTGATGCGTCGGCCAGTGCCCGCAGGAAGGCCAGGTCGAGGCCCGGCAGGTCCAGGGCGAGCACGAGCACGGGGCGCTCCCCGACGCCGCGCGCCCCGAGCTCCGCCCACCCTGCGGCGACCGCGGCCAGCGGACCGTGCCCGGGGTCGGGCTCCCCCACGGCCTCGAGGGTGGACCGGCCCGGGCCGACTTCCAACGCGGGGGCGGCCACCTCGCCGAGCAGCCGCGCGGTGCGGTCGGCGAGACGCTCGCCGGCGACGCGCAGGTCGGCCTTGGGGCTGCCGAACCGGCGGCTGGATCCGCCCGTGAGCAGTAGGCCGGCAACCTCCACCGGATCAGGCGGACGGAGCGGGTCCGGGCGTGAGCTCATAGCCCGTGACCGTCCAGGCCGAGTTGCGCTTGGTGAGCACGATGTCGTTGTGGACCGTCTCGCCGCCGAACAACGTGATCCGGGTCCGCACGGTGGCGTATCCGATGCCGACGTCGGCAACCTCGATGTCGACCCGCTCGGCGAGACCACCGAGGTCGGTGCGCCCCGCGTAGGCCGCCGACTTCGCTGCGATGAACGTGCGCTTGTCGAGGCCGTCACGCATCTCGTCGCCCGAGAGCGACCAGAGCGTGTCGAAGTCCAGGCGATCCCACGCCAACTCGTACGCAATCGCGATGTCGGCGGGCGTCGGACCTGCGTCGCGCGCGAAGAGCACGATGAGCGAGACGACGAGCCCAAGCACTGTGATCGCCACGAGTGCGGCAATCACGAGTAGCCCTCCGCCGAGTTCTCGATGTCGCGGGCCAGCGCGACATCCTTCTCGGTGAGCCCACCTTCGTCGTGCGTGGTGAGTGCGATGCGGACCCGACGCCAACGGATGTCGATGTCGGGATGGTGGTTGGCCGTCTCGGCCTGTTCGGCGAGCGCCACCACGAACTGGATCGCCGCCGGGAACGTCGCCAGCGTGAACTCCTTCACGATCACGTCGTCCGCACGTTCCCAGCCCGGCAGACCCGCAAGGGCGGCGAGCACCTGGTCGTCGGAGAGTCGCGGCATGGCCCCATTGTCCCCGGCGCCGGGGCGGCTCGCCAAGGCGGCCCGGTCCCCGGGACCGGGTCAGGGTGTGGCCGGTGCGAGCGGCGGTGATCCGGCCCGGAGGCGGTCCATCACCTCGGCGCAGGCCAGTCCGTCGGTGAAGGTCGGCAGACCGGGGGGCGTCGACCCTGCCGCGACGGCGTCGCGGACCTCCACCGCCCAGCGCCGCATGGGCAGGAGGTGCGGGTCGCTGTTCCCGTGATCGAATGCGAACGGCTCGCTGCGGCCGGCGTCGGTGTGCAGCGTGATGCGCCGGTCGCCCACCACCTCGAGCACTCCGGCCGACCCCGTCACGATGACACGGCTCGGGAGGTTCACCGGCGCTGCGAACGTCGTGTCGATCGTGACCGTGACTCCGGCGGCGGACCGCAGCCACGCCGTGAATCCGTCCTCGGCCGTGCAGGGGTGCAGGCGCCCGGCCTCGTCGGGCCGCTCGTCGATCGTCGTCCGCAGGTGGGCTGCGGCCTCCGGGAGCGGACCCAGCGACCAGAGGAGGAAGTCGATCGCGTGAGACCCCCATGCGCCCACCCAGCCTCCCCCGAGCCGACGGTCGAACAGCCAGCCGTAGCGCCGAAGAGGTGACACCGAGCCGGCGCTGAGCTGGGTCCACTGCAGGTGCTCCACACCGCCGACAGCCCCGTCGATCATCAAGGACCGCAGTGCCTCACGTCCGGGATGGCACCGGAACTCGAAGTTGAGGAGGTGGACGACCCCGGCATCGCCGGCCAGGTCCAGCATGGTCCCAGCCTCGGCGGCACTGCACCCGAACGGCTTGTCGCACAACACGGCCTTCCCGGCCTCCACCGCGGTGCGCACGTGCTCGAGGTGCAGGAACGGCGGGGAGTGGACGGCCACGAGGTCGACGTCGTCGCGGCGGCACAACGCACGCACCTCGGCCGAGGCTCGGGGCGACACCACTGACACCACCTCGCACCCGTCGGTCTCGGCGAACACCGGGGCGACGACGCGCGCCCCGAACCCCCGACCGATGATCCCCACCCGCACCGTTGCCTTGCGCATCCGTGCTCCCGTCGGTCGGCTACTCGCCGATGGTGGCCGTCGGGTCGGGGTCCTCACCCCCGACGCCGAGATGGAACCGGGCGAGGAACCAGTGGCCGATCGGACCGATCCCGAAGGCGAACAGCACGGTGCCGATGCCGACGTCGCCACCGAGCGCAAGTCCGGCCACGAGAACTGCGACCTCGATCACCGTGCGCACCAGCCAGAGCGGGTAGCCGCGCGCCGACACCGCGGTCATCAGTCCGTCGCGGGGGCCCGGGCCGAGACCGGCACCGATGTACAGCGCCATCCCCGCCGCGCTGACGACGATCCCGCCGAGCAGCATCGCCCACCGCACGGGCTGCGACTCCACGGGCGGGATGATCGCCAGCCCTGCGTTGATCACGAACCCCAGCGTGAGCGTGTTCACGATCGTGCCCAAGCCGGCTCGCTGGCGGAGCGGGACCCACGTGAGGAGGACCACCAGGCCGACGAGCACGGTCACCAGACCGAACGACAGGCCCGTCCGGTCGGCGACACCCTGGTGGAACACGTCCCACGGTGCGACCCCGAGCTCGG
>JBJSXO010000072.1:0-4837 GCA_046086425.1 Actinomycetota bacterium
CCGCACGTGGGCGATCTTGGTCCCGTCCAGAGTGGGGCGGCCCCCCCGTGACACGACCGCGCGCACCGCAGCGCCGGGCTCCGCCGCAGCCCAGAGGGCGGCGGCGGCGCCGGTGCTGGCCCCGAAGTACCCGATCGGAAGGCGCCGGGTCGCCGGCTGCACGACCAACCACTCGGTGACCGCCACCAGGCGCCGGCCGAGCAGGGTGACGTCGAAGACGTTGTCGCGGTCGAGCTCCTCGGCCGGGGGGAGCAGGTCGAACAGGAGCGTGGCGAGGCCCTCGTCCTGGAGCACCTGCGCGACGTAGCGATTGCGTGGGCTGTGCCGGCTGCTGCCGCTCCCGTGCGCGAACACCACCAGGCCCCGGACCGGCGTAGGGATCGAGAGCTCGCCCATCAGGTCGACACCGCCGACGGGGATCCGGACCTCGGTGATCGCAGGATCCCGCGCCGCGGCGTTGGCGTCGAGCAACCGCACGACCTCGGCGTCAGGGGTCTGGGTGAAGTCCTGATACCACTGCCCCACCGCCGAGAACGCAGCGGGTGTCTCGAGGCACACCACGTCGTCGGCGATCGCGGCCATCGCGGTAACCGTCTCCGGGGGCGCTACCGGCACCGCGAGCACGACACGAGAGGCGCCGTGCGCCCGGGCGACCTCGATCGCGGCTCGGGCGGTACCGCCGGTGGCGATGCCGTCGTCGACGAGGATCACGGTGCGGCCCGTGAGCGGAACCGCGCCACGATCACCACGGAAGCGCCGGGCGCGCCGTTCCAGCTCGGCCCGCTCCCGCTGCTCGACCTCGGCGATCTCCTCCGGCGACACCCGGGCCATCCGCACCACGTCGTCGTTGAGCACTCGGACACCGTCCTCGCCGATCGCCCCCATCCCCAGCTCGGGCTGGAACGGCACGCCGAGCTTGCGCACCACGATCACGTCGAGCGGTGCGTCGAGCGCGTCGGCAACCTCGGCGGCGACCGGCACACCGCCCCGGGGCAGCCCCACCACCACGGGCTCGTCGTCGCGGAGGAACGCGAGCGCCGCCGCCAGCCGGCGTCCTGCGTCTCGTCGGTCCCGGAACGTGCGCACCGCACCTCCTCAGCATCCCCGCTACCACCCGGCATACCCACCCGGCCCGGTGAGGCCCACCGTGCCCGCGACCGGCCCGTCCGGCCAGGGTCCAACGCCCCTGGTCCCGTCGACGTCCGACCCGTACGTTCGCACGCGTGGACACGGACCTGCGCGAGACCCACTCTGCCGTCGTGGCCCTCGTGGGGTCACGCGCGTACAAGACCAAGAAGCCCGTGCGCCTCGCGTTCCTCGACTTCTCCACGCCCGAGGCCCGCTGGGCGGTCGCCGCACGGGAGGTCGAACTCAACCGGCGGCTTGCGCCCGACGTCTACCTCGGGGTCGGCGAGTGGCGCGATCCCGACGCACCGCCGGACCGGCCCGGTGAGCCCGTGGTCGTGATGCGGCGCCTGCCCGACGACCGCCGCCTGGCCACCCTGGTCACCGAGCACGTCGGCGGGGCCAACCGCAGGGAAGAACTGCAGGCCGCCATCCGGGCGATCGCCCGCATCCTCGCCGCCTTCCACTCACGCGCCGAGCGCTCGCCCGAGATCGACACGGCCGGGCTCCCCGAGACCCTCCTCGCCCAGTTCGCGGCCAACGTCGACGAGGCCCGGGGGGTCGGGTCCGGGGTGCTCGATCCCACCCTGATCGACGAGATCGAGGCCCGAGGTCGGACGTACCTCCGCGGGCGAGCCCCGCTGCTCGCCCAGCGGGTCGGCGACGGCCTCGTGTGCGACGGCCACGGCGACCTACTCACCGACGACATCTTCTGCCTCCCCGACGGGCCCCGCATCCTCGACTGCATCGAGTTCGACGACCGGCTGCGCTGGGGTGACGTGCTCGCCGACGTGGCCTTCTTGGTCATGGACCTCGAACGCCTCGGCGCACCGGACCTTGCGGCCCAGCTCCTCGACGACTACCGGGAGTTCTCCGGCGAGCACCATCCCACGTCGCTCGCGCACTTCTTCGTCGCGTCCCGCGCCCTGGTCCGGGCCAAGGTCACCGCCATCCGGGTCTACCAGGGTGAACGCAGCGCAGCTCCGCTCGCAACGCAGCTGCTCGAGCTCGCGGCCACGCATCTCCGACTCGGTCGGGTCACCTGCACGCTGGTCGGCGGTGCTCCCGGAGCAGGGAAGTCGACCCTCGCCCAGACCTTGGCGCCCTCGATCGATGCCGTGGTCATCGCCTCCGACGAGGTTCGCAAGGACCTCGCCGGCCTCGCCCACGACGCACGCGGCACCTCCGCCTACGGCACCGGGATCTACGACGATGCCCACACCGAAGCGACCTACGCCGAGATGATCGGCCGGGCTCGGCACCTCCTCGAGCACGGGACGAGCGTGGTGCTCGACGCCTCCTGGTCGCGGCACGCGCACCGCGACGCTGCGCGCGCGGCGGCGGTCACGACGGGTGCGGAGCTTCGCGAACTCCGCTGCGTCGCCCCGGCTGCGGTCACCCACCGCCGCATCGCGGCGCGGGCGTCGCAGCCGCACACCTCCGACGCGACCGTGGCCATCGCGACGACCATGACCGACGCCGCCGAGCCGTGGCCCACCGCCGTCACGCTCGACACCGACGCGCCCCCGTTCGTCGTCGCTGCCGCCGCCGAACGCGCGATCGGCTGAGGCCCGCAGGGCCAGCCCGCAGCGTCAGGCAGTGGCGGCGTCGTCGATCGCCACGATCAACCCGTAGTGGCCGTCGTACCGCCGGTAGAGCACCCGGCCGCGGCCGGTATCGGGAGCCACGAAGAACACCAACTCGAGGTCGGAGGCGTCGAGGAGCTCCTCGGCGTCTTCGAGCGCGAGCGACGGCACCGGGTCGCGGCGGTGCCGGACCGGTGCGGCAATCGGCTCGTCGGGTGGCGGGCCGGCACAGTGGAGCTCGTACCCGTCGTCGACCCGGCGGACCACGCAGTCGACCTCGTTCGTGACGTCCCGGAACAGGAAGAAGTCGTGGTCGAGCAGCTCGAGGTCGGCGACGGCTTCGTCGACACTCTCGGCCGCGACCGCAAACGACTTCCGGACCACGACCGCGCGGTCCTCGGCGGGACGCGGGTAGTACGCCGGCCGGCGGGTGGGCGCATCGCCGTGGTGCCACGACTCGCCGTCCCGGTGGCGGAGCCGGGCGTCACGGTCGTGGTGCACGACCCGCTCGATCGACTGCCGCAGCCGCGTGTCGAGCGGGTCGACCGCCTCGTGCATGGTGGGTGCGGCAACGTGAGCTCGCACCAGCCGGCCGTTACAGTCGATCTCGGCCTTCGCGGTCGACGGCCGGGCCCGTGCCGGGTCACGCTCCTCCCGCAGCTCGAGCCGGGCGAAGAGCACCGGGCCCGGACACAACCGTCGCGCGTGCTCGAGCTTGGTGACCGCGTACTCACGGTCGGCTGCACTCACCTGGCCTACTACGTGGACGACCACTTCGATCTCGGGGGGTTGTGCGGTCATGGGGATGCCGTTCCTCAGATTCTCTGGAGCACGCTGGCCGTGCCGAGGGAGCCGCCACAGCACATGGTCACGAGGGCAAGCTCCGCGTCCATGCGCTCGAGCTCGTGGAGCGCCGTGGTGATCAGGCGAGCACCGGTGGAGCCGACCGGATGACCGAGGGCGATGGCGCCCCCGTTGACGTTGACGCGCTCGAGATCGGGTTGGTGGACCTGGGCCCACGAGAGGACGACCGAGGCGAACGCCTCGTTGATCTCGAAGATGTCGAAGTCCGCCATGGTCAACCCCGACCGGGCGAGCATCTTGGCGGTGGCGTCGACCGGCCCGTCGAGCAGGAAGTAGGGATCGGTACCCGTGACCAGTTGGTGCAGCAGGCGCGCCCGCGGCGCCAGACCCTGCCTCGCCGCGGTGTCCTCGTCCATCCAGAGCACGGCGGCCGCGCCGTCGGAGATCTGGGACGCCGTGCCGGCGGTGTGGCGCGCGCCCTCGATCACCGGCCGCAGCGTGGCCAACGACTCCATCGTGGTCTCGCGCAGACCCTGGTCGCGCGACACCGACCCGGTCTCTTCGGTGGGGGCGCCGTCGTTGCCGAGCACCGGCGCCTCGATGACGACGATCTCCCGCTCGAAGCGCGCTTGGTCCCACGCCTGCTTCGCCTTGCGCTGCGAGTGGAAGCCCCACTCGTCGAGTTGCGCACGGGTGATGCCCCGCTTGTCGCAAATGCGCTCGGCCGCGCCGAACTGGCCGTCGGGCGGATCGTCGTAGGGGTAGTCATCGCTCTTGTAGTGCCCGGGGCCGTTGATCACCGCCGAACCCAGCGGCACCCGTGACATCGCCTCGACCCCGCACGCGATCACGACGTCGGCCGCGCCACTGGCAATCAGCCCGGCCGCCATGTGGTTGGCCTGCTGCGCCGAGCCGCACTGGGCGTCGATCGTGGTGCACGCAGTGGTGAAGCCGAGGCGCGCGCTGCCGAGCCAGGCGTTGCGGGTGACGTTGCTCCCCTGCTCCCCGGCCTGGGTGACGCACCCCCCGATCGCCTCGTCGACGACCCCGGGGTCGATGCCGGCCCGGTCGACGAGCTCGGTGAGGCACGCCCGGAGCAGCTCGGGCGACGTGAGGCCGGCCAGCCAGCCGTTGCGCTTGCCGATCGGCGTCCGCACGGCCTCCACGATCACCGGGGTCCTCACGCGCGCCTCCTGCGGTCGACCGAGGGCACTGAGTCTAGGATCCCGCCGTGCTCCTCCCCGTTCCCGACGGCGGCCTCGTGCACAACCTGCACGAGGCCCCCGACGTGCCCGACGCGGTCCTCGCCGGCCGGCGCGCCG
>JBJSXO010000073.1:0-2796 GCA_046086425.1 Actinomycetota bacterium
CGAGACGGGGCGCACCCATCATATCCGGGTGCACCTGGCCGCGATCGGCCACCCCGTCGTGGGCGACGGGTCCTACGGGGGCAACCGTCCTGGGATCGGCCTCGACCGCCCTTTCCTCCACGCCGGCCGGCTCGAGCTGGCCCATCCGGTCACCGGGGCGCCGCTGTGCTTCGAGGAGCCCCTGCCTCCCGAGCTCGAGGTCGTGCTCGAGACGCTGCGTGCGGGCCAGGGGTCGGCCCCGGCCTGAGCGGATCAGCGCACGGCGTCGGGATGGCCGATCCGGGTGCGGGCGACGAGTTCGGCGAGGGTGTGGCCCTCGAGGTGGTGGCGCATCTCCTCCGAGACCCCCACCCAGACCTCCTGCAGCACGCAGTGTCCCTCACAGTGGTCGTGCTGCTCCATGAGCGTGGTCAGCGGGCCGTCGACAGCCGCAAGGATGTCGGCGAGCGAGATCTCCTCGGGGGGTCGCGACAGCACGTAGCCGCCACCCACCCCGCGCTTGGACCGCACGAGCCCGGCGCCCTTCACGGCGAGCAGGATCTGCTCGAGGTAGGGCTGGGGGAGGCCCGTGCGCTCGGCGATCTCCTTCACCGACGTCGGGCGGTCGGAGCCGTGGAGCGCGAGCGACAGCAGGGCGCGGGCGGCGTAGTCGCCTCGGGTGGACACCTTCATGACGCGCCCATGCTCGCACGCCGCGGCACGGCGCGGCGACCCGGCACCGTGCCGTTAGCCTTCGCGGGTGCCACCGGTGACCCCGCCCGAGCCCACCCGGGCCGACTACGGCGGCGCGTGCGTGGCCTCGGTCGTCCCGGCGCTCCTGCGCAAGGAGGCACCTGCGTGGATGCCCGAGCCGGTGGCCGGGTCACGCGCCGTGGTGCTCCTCGTGCTCGACGGCCTGGGCTGGGACGCGCTCGCCGCCCACGCCGACCGCATGCCCAACCTCGCGGCGATGGCCGGCGGCCCCATCACGACGGTCGTGCCGTCGACGACTGCGGCGGCGCTCACGTCCATCACCACCGGGCTGCCCCCGTCGGTGCACGGGGTCGTGGGTTTTCGGATCGCGCTCGAGGGCGACGTGCTCAACGTGCTCGGCTTTCAGCTCGCGCGCAACAAGCGCGCACCCGACCCGTTCACGGTGCAGCGCCACGCTCCGTTCCTCGGGCGTCCCGCAGTGGTGGTGAGCGGCGCGGCGTACCGCGACTCGGGGTTCACCAAAGTGCACATGCGCGACGCGCGGTTCGTGGGGTACCGGGCCGAGTCCACGATGGTGGAGCACGTGCGCGGCCTCGCCCGCGGTGCCGACCCGTTCGTGTACGCGTACTACCCGGGGATCGACGAGGTCGCGCACGCCTACGGGCTGCACGACGGGTACTACGCCGCAGAGCTCGCCGCGGCCGACCGTCTGGTGGGCGAGGTGCGTGCTGCGCTCCCCGACGACGTGGTCCTCGTGGTGACGGCCGATCACGGGCAGAGCCATGTCGGACCCGACGGCTGGCGGACCCTCGGCGAGGTGGGCGACCTCGTCGCGTACTGCTCCGGCGACGCGCGGTTCCGGTATCTCCACGCGACCCGGGGTGGTGGCGCAGAGCTCGCCGAGGCGGCCGCCGACCGCTTCGGGCGCGAAGCGTGGGTGTGGTCTCGTGCCGAGCTGCTCGACGGCGGCTGGCTCGGTCCCGACCCCTCGCCCGCGACCCGTCGGCGGGTGGGGGACGTGGTCCTCGCCGCCCACGACGGCATCGCCTTCGTCGACCCGGCGATGCCGCGCGAGACCCACCTCGTGTCGGCCCACGGGTCCCTCACCGCGGCCGAGATGCGTGTCCCGCTGGTGGCCGCCCGAGGGGGTGCGTGACGGCGGCCGATCGGGTAACGTCACCGAATCACATACGTGTGATTCATCCACAGGCTCGTCCACAGGTCCCGACGGCCTGTGGACAACACGCTCCGGGGGGCGGCAGCACGTCGTGAGCAGCTCGTTCGTCCATCTGCACCTGCATACCGAGTACTCCATGCTCGACGGCGCGGCGCGGATCCAGGACGTGGTGGCCAAGGCAGCCGCCGACGGGCAGCCGGCGGTGGGCATCACCGACCACGGCAACATGTACGGCGTCCTCGACCTCTACCAGGCGGCGCGCAACGCCGACATCAAGCCGATCCTCGGCATGGAGGCGTACTTCGTCGACACCAGCCGCTTCGACCGCCCGCGTCGCTCCGAGCACGAGATGTACCACCTCACGCTGCTCGCGCTGAGCAGCGAGGGCTACAAGAACCTCATCAAGGTGTCCTCGGGCGCCTACCTCGACGGCTTCTTCTACAAGCCCCGCGCCGACTTCGAGCTCCTCGAGCGCCATCACGAGGGCCTGCTCGCAACCTCGGGATGTCTCGGCAGCGCGGTCTGCCAGCGGTTGCTCAAGGACGACTACGACGGCGCTCTCGCCACCGCGGCGCGGTTCCAGGAGGTCATGGGGCGCGACAACTTCTTCATCGAGATGCAGGATCACGGGCTGCCCGAGCAGCATCGGGTCAACGTCGACTTGCTGCGCATCGCGCGCGCCATCGGGGCGCCGCTGCTCGCGACCAACGACAGCCACTACACCCATCGCAACGACGCCGAGTCTCACGCTGCGCTGCTCTGCGTGCAGACCGGCTCGACCCTCGACGACCCCAACCGGTTCAAGTTCGACGCCGAGGAGTTCTACCTCAAGACGGCTGCGGAGATGCGCCATCTGTTCCGTGACTACGAGGAAGCCTGCGACAACACGCTCTGGATCGCCGAGCGTGCCGACCTGGCCATCGAGT
>JBJSXO010000074.1:0-23787 GCA_046086425.1 Actinomycetota bacterium
CGGGGAGATCGCCTCGGCGAGAGAGGTCGCGCGCGACGTCTCACCGCGTCTCGGCAACATCCCACCCCGACCCCCGCAAGCCCGAGGTCGCGACGACGAGGCGGAGTACCGCCCGCCCAAGGTCGAGGGAACCGGTGAGGACCCGGTGGCCCAGACCAGCGTCGCCGATCGCGCCACGCTGAAGACCATCACGCAATCCACGTCGATCGCCGGTCCGGGCGTCGAGAACATGTCGGTCTCCGTCGCCCCGCCCGACCCCAACTCGGCGGTCGGTCCCAACCACGTCATCACCATCACCAACCTGCAGTACGCGGTCTACTCCAAGACCGGCACCACCCTCTACGGACCGGTGCCGAACTACACCTTGTTCTCGGGCTTCTCCGGCGCGTGCGGTGCGACCAACGACGGTGACGGGGTGGTGGCCTACGACCGGGCCGCCGACCGCTTCGTGTTGAGCTGGTTCGCGGGCATCAGGGGCGGCTACAGCGCGTACTACCAGTGCATTGCGGTGTCCAAGACCGCGGACCCGATGGGTGAGTGGTACCGGTACGCGTACGCCTACTCGTCGATGAACGACTACCCGAAGATCGCGGTCTGGTCCGACGGCTACTACCTGACCTACAACATGTTCGGCGGCAACTTCCTGGGCGCCATGACGTGCGCAATGGAGCGGGACAAGATGCTCACCGGCGCCAGCGCGCAGCAGGTCTGCAAGCAGTTGTCGTCGGCCTACTACAGCATGCTGGCCTCGGACATCGACGGTCCGACGCCCCCGCCGGCCGGGTCGCCCAACATCCTCATGGTCCCCAGCTCGGGCACCCCCAACTACCTCTACGCGTTCAAGTTCAAGCCCGACTGGTCGAACACGGCGAACAGCCAGTTCACGCAGTTGGCCAACGTCTCGGTCGCGTCGTTCAACTGGGCGAGCGGTGGCAACTCCGTTCCCCAGCCGGGCACCTCCACGTTGCTCGACGACATGGGCTACATGCTCATGAACCGGCTCGCCTACCGGAACTTCGGCGACCACCAGTCGATCGTGGCCTCGCACGCCGCGGTGGTCGGCAGCGTCACCGGGGTGCGCTGGTACGAGTTCCGCCTCAACGGAGCGGGCGATCCGGTCGTGTACCAGCAGGGCACGTACGCCCCCGACGCGGTGCACCGCTGGATGAGCAGCGCAGCGATGGACGGATCGGGAAACATCGCGGTCGGGTACTCCGCGGGCAACGGGTCGGTGAACGCGGGCCTGCGGGCCACCGGCCGCCTGGTCGGCGACACCCTCGGCACGCTGACCCAGCCGGAGGTGGTCCTCCAGGCCGGGCTCGGGTCGCAGGTCAACCTGTCGCGCTGGGGCGACTACGCAAGCATGAACATCGACCCGGCCGACGACTGCACGTTCTGGTTCACCGGTGAGTACCTACGCCAGAGCGGCTCGTGGAACTGGAGCACCCGGGTCGTCTCCCTACGCCTCCCGGGGTGTGCGAACCCGACCTTCGGGGTGAGCGCATCGCCGTCGCCGGTGTCGGCGGCACCGGGCGCGACCACCACGACGACCATCTCCACCACCGCTTCGGGCACGCCGGCGGGCCCCCTGAGCTTCGGCGCCGTCGGGCTCCCCACCGGGGTCACCGCGGCGTTCAGCCCGACCAGCGTCACGGCGGGATCCTCGAGCACGCTCACGTTCACGGTGGGCGCCGGCACCGTCGCGGGCTCGTACCCGGTCACGGTCACCGCCACCGACGGCACGACGACGGCGACGACCACGGTCACCCTCGACGTCTCTGGCGTACCCGGTGCTCCAGGTGTCCCGAGTGTGCGTCGTGACGGGTGGGGCAGCGTCTGGGTGTCGAGCACACCGCCGGGCTCGAACGGAGGCTCGGCCCTCACCGGGTACACGTTCACGGCGAGCCCAGGTGGTCTGGCGTGCGACGCCGATCCGGTGACGACCGGGTGCTCGTTGGGCGGGCTGAACCCGGGCACCGCGTACACGTTCACCGCGAGCGCAACCAACAGTGTCGGTACGAGTGGGGCGTCGGGCCCGAGCACTGCGGTGACCGCGATCGGCCGCACGGCGTTCGCAGCGAATGCGTCGATCTCGGGATCCCGGGTGCTCGACCTCGTGGCCGACACCGGCGCCCCGGTGCCGGTAGGTGCCCGTCTGCTCGTGTACACGACGATGGACAACGCCTCCTCGACCGCGCCGACGATCAAGAGCGTCACCTTCCCCAGTGGTGGGCGAGCCTCGTGCAGCACCGGATACACGACGCTTTCGGGTGCGACGAGCACGGCGGGCTCGGGGATCCGGGCCGGCGTGCTCTCGTGCGCGATCAGTCGGGCGATCCCGGCCGCGGGCCTCGTGCGGGTGACGCTGAGCGCCAACGTCGCCAAAGCCGTCGCGACCGGGGAGTATCTCGTGGGCTTCGCGAGCGGCGGCAGTGTGAGCACCACAACTGCGGCAGCCGGATCGGCGAGCGCTCCCGGAAGCAACACCACCGCCTCCGTCCCCGCCGGACGCCTCGTGGTCGGGATGATCGGCTACGAGGATGGCGCGTCGGTGCTCGCAGGCGACACCGATACGACGGGTGGCGCATGGCAGTCGGTGGTCTCGCTCGGGAGCGGTGCGTCCGGCCCGACCGGGGTGAGCCTGATCCGACAGCTCAAGTGGGTCACCTCGGCAAGCACCCAGCGCTACGACTCGGCGACCAGCACCGCCGCAAACGTGGACTGGGCAGCCTTCATCCTCACCATCGCCTAGCGCCACGACCGGCCCGGGCCGCGAACGCAGCGCGGTCACCGGCGTCTCCTACGCTGCGCGGGTGGAGATCGCGCGACCGTCGAGCTGTCCGGAGCCGGTGCGCCGGGCGGTGATGCGCCAAGAGTGGCGCGACTTGGCCTATCTGCACTTCCGCTACGACCCGGCCGACGTCGCGCCGCTGCTGCCCGACGGGCTCGAGGTCGACACCTTCGACGGATCCGCCTGGGTCGGTGTGATCCCCTTCTCGATGCGGGGGGTCGGACTCCCGCACGGTCCGGCGGTTCCGTACTTCGGCGCCTTCGCCGAGGTCAACGTGCGCACCTACGTACGCATCGGTGGAGTGCCCGGCGTGTGGTTCTGCTCACTCGACGTCGACCGGCTGGCGCCCGCGCTCGTGGCCCGTGCCACGTACCGGCTGCCGTACTGCTGGGGCGCGACCACGCACCGTCGGACCGGCGACACCGTGGTCACCGCGATTCGGCGGCGGTGGCCGCAACGGACCGACCCGTCGCTTCTCGAGGTACGAGCAGGGCCGCCGGTTGCCGCCGACGACCTTGCGGTCTTCCTCACTGCCCGGTGGGGCCTGTTCTCGCGGGCGCGTCACGGCCTGCGGTACGCTCCGGTGGACCACGAGCCCTGGCCGCTGCGCTCGGCGACGGTCGACGTATGGGACGACGTCTTGCTGCGCGCGGCCGGGCTCCCGCCTCCCGGCGGGGATCCGCACGTGCTGTTCTCCGACGGAGTTGCCGTGCGGATCGGGTGGCCCCGCCGCGTGCGGTGACGCTGCGGGCCGACTCAGCGCATCCCGGCGAGCGTAAGAGCTTCCCGGTAGAAGGGGTTGGTGGCTTCGAGCGTCGCCGGATCGCCGCAGGCCTCGATCCGCCCGTCGAGGATCACGATGATCCGGTCACAGGCGGGGAGGGTGGACAGGCGGTGGGCGATCACGACGATCATCTTCTGCGAGCCGAGCTCGGTGAGGGTCTCGCGCATGAGTGCCTCGGAGCGCACGTCGAGTGAGCTGGTGGGCTCGTCGAGCACGATGACGTCGGGATCTCCCACCAGCGCACGCGCGATGCAGAGTCGTTGCTGCTGTCCACCGGAGAGCTGGCTCCCGCGCTCGCCGACCGGCGTGTCGTAGCCATCGGGCCAGGACACGATGTCGTCGTGGAGGTGCGCGAGCTTGGCTGCTCGCTCGACCGCGCCCGGGTCCACGTCGGGTCGGAAGAACCGGATGTTGTCGGCGACGCTGCCTGCGAACAGTCGTGCGTCCTGGGGCACGAAGGCGACCCGGTCGTACCAGTCGTCGCGGCACTGCCCGACGGCGTCCTGGCCGTTGACCACCATCCGCCCACTCGTCGGATCCCGCAGTCGCAGCAGGATCTGGACGAGGGTGGACTTTCCGGCACCGGATGGCCCCACGATCCCGACGACCTCACCGCGCTGCAGATCGAACGACATGTCGCGCAGCACCGGCCTGCCGGGGATGTAGGAGAAGCCGACCGAGTCGAAGGCGAGGGTGTCGACGTGATCGACCGGCGTGCCGTCGTGGGACACCCCGGCATTCCCGTACCGATCGAGCTCTTCCTGGAGCGTCTCGAGCAGTGGCGCGTTGACCTGGAGCGCCTGGATGTTCGACTGCACGGCCTGTGCGTAGCTCAACGACCGGATCATGATGAGTACGACCGCGCCGACCGATCCGAGACCGGTCACCCCGAAGGCATAGGTCAGCGCGAGCGTGCCGATGATGAGCAGCACCGCCGCGCCCTGGTACACGAGCGGGATCACGCTCTGGATATACGCACTCTGTACGTCGCGCCGTCGGAGCTCCGAGGCCAGGGTGTCGATCCGTGCCTCGATCTCCGGACCGACCCCGAAAATCCGTACTTCTTGCAGAGCGGTGCTGAACTCGGAGACCGAGGTGCCCAGCGTGAGTCGAGCGTTGTTCCGGCGCCGGGCTCGGCGTCGCGCGGCCGCACGCAGTGGCCGGAGCATGAGTCCGATGGCCAACGCCGCGCTGGCCACGGCCACCGACGCCAGCGGGCTCACCACGACGGCCGCCACCAACATGGCCCCGAGACTGAACATGGCGACGAGGAGGCCACTGACGGCACCGAGCGCGAGCCCGGGACCCTGCGCGAAGTTGCTGATCAGCTCCTGAAGCCGTCCGGTGCGCTCCGTGGCCTGCACCGACCACATCGCGTCGATCAGGAGGTGGGTGAGCCGACGGCGCAGCGCCAGTTGTACATCGGCCGTCATGTGTGCGGTCAAGAGGCTCGACGTGGCCTGGAGCGCGAGTTTGGCGGCCACCAAGGCGCCGGCCGCCACGAGCAACGCCGGGATGGTGAAGGCGACGGATCCGAGTCCAGGAAACGTGAACGCCGCCGACTCGTCGCCCGCCGCCAGCACGAGGGCGGTGCGGGCGATCACGACCAGCATGGCCGCCTCTGCGAACCCCCCGGCGATCGACGCCGCCGAGATCGCCACGAGGCGTCGGCGCTCCGGCCGGGCGATGGGGGCCATGAGCGACCGCAGGGCCAGGTCGCCCGACGATCGGCGGCTCGGTACGCCGCGGAGCCGGCGTCGTCGCCCCGTCATCCCCCCAGCCTACGACGCGGCGCCGCGTTCACTACAGGGAGCGCTCGCTCCCTGGTTCCCGGCTCCGGACCATCCGCCGGGCGCTGAGGCGGCGACTGCGGGCCCGGTTGCGTCGTCGTCGTCTCCACCACTGACGACTGCCGACATACGCCACGACGATCACGACGATTTCGGCCCAGGGAAGCACGAAGAACGTACGTGAGCGGGTGACCGGTGCCGCGCGCAACCCGGCGATCGACCCGCTCAGCGTGGCTTCCACCCGCACGATCCCGATGAACGGGAGGGCGTCGGCGACGGTGGCGGTTCCCGAACGCTGACGGGTCGAGATCTCGTCGGTGAGTTCCTGACCCCCGATGAGGAATCGGGGTCGCTGACGCACCACCAAATTCGGCGTGTCGCGCGTGCCGACGAAGGGCAGTATCCCGAGCGGGTTGCGACGGAAGATCCGGTAGACGACTCGGGTGTCGAGGACTGTGTCACCCGAGTTGGTGCCGCGCACGTGAATGGTGGCCGGTCCGTGGCCGAGCAGACGCGGCAGGTTGGGCACGATGGCGTCGATCACCGTCCACGGTTGGTCCTGACGCACGGAGAGCTCGTCGAGTTCGAGCCGGAGTCCGGCCGTGCCTGCCGCTCGGGCTGCAGCATCGAGTTCGTTGGCGTTGCGAGCGGCGATGACCTGCATCGCGACTGCGCCCTGCACGACCACCTGTCCGGCGCCACCGCCCTCGGCCGGGACGAACGTGACGACGAGCGCTCCGAAACGGGGCCGGTCGAGTGTGCTCGGTACCAGCGACACGGCGGCCCGGAACTCCCGTGCACCGACGGCAGGGTCGTATGGGAACGACGTCGGGAGGATACGGAGTGCGTCCTGCAGACCGTTCGGGGTGCTGCCGGCTGTCGTGAGCCGCCAGCCGCCGGAACCGTCGATCACTGCGTCGCGCAACTCGACGGTGATCGTCCCTGGGGTCCCGCCGGTCGCTCGAATCGCGACCGTCCGGCTCGCTGCCGAGGCTTGTCCGGCGACGAGTTCCAGCCGGGTGGGGCTTACCGACAGGCTTAGTGATGCGGTGAGGGGTTCGTTATCGGTGGTGGTGGTGCTGTCGCCGACGGGAACCGCAATGGCCGGAGCCGTCAGGGCCCCGGCCATTGCGGCGATACCGCCGAAGGCGAAGAACACCCACCGGAGCCGTGGCCGCCGCTGGCAGCGGTGCCCCGGCTCCCGCTCGCCGCTCATGTCCTGCTCAAGCGGCCTGGATCGTGTACGTCACCGTCTTGGAGACCGGCGAGGTATTGGTTGCAGCACCGTCGGTGATGAGGCTGTACGTAAGCGCAGAGGTACAACTGCTGCCGCTCGGCGCTTCGATCCCAGTAATCAGATCTGCTGGGCCCAGGCCGGTGAATGCGGTTGAGATGTCTACATTGCTTACGGGAATTCCTTTGGTGTCCCCGGCTCCTGTGCACCCCCCGATGGCACCGGCGCTGACCTCCAAAGTCACTCCGGTGGCAGGTTGCGAGTTGATTCCTACAGTGATCTTGTCCGGCGAGCTGTTGTCGGTTGAGTAGGTGAGTGTTCCGCCTGCGGTGTTCTTGCTCGATGTTCTGGAAATCTCTCCGATGTTCACCGAAGTAGTTGCACCTACTGAGATCGTTCTTGATGGAACTACCTGGTAGGAGATCGTCTGCGTTTGTCCGGCCCCAGCGACTCCGGCTGTCGTGATGAGGGCGGTGGCGATGCCTGCAACGGTGAGTGCCATGCGCTTGCGGCGTCGTGCCGTCGTGCGATGGGCAACCACGTCGGGTCGTGTCTCTGTGTGTTCTGGTGTGTGCATTCTCTTGGTCATGGCTCCCCCTGATGGTTCTTCTCGGCAAACGTGACCCTCGGAGTTTCCGAGCGGTCCGATCCCAGCCAGGTCCTGACCAATTTTGACAAACTGGTCGTAAAGCGATGCCTGCATTCCCCGCGCGTTCGTGTGGGTAGGACGCGTCTCGTGCCGCGCGCGTTCGAGTTGTGTGTGTCAGTAGGGCGTGCGCGAGCGACACGGTCGGGAGCGCAATGCCTGGTCCGTGTGTCGTGCTGTGCCTGGTGTCACAGGTCGATGGAAATGACCTTGGACCCTGGGCGGTGGACCGACGATGCTGACACAGTGGTCGTTGTCGTCGAACGCCACTGATCAGTGGGAAGCATTCGGGCTGTCCGTCAGGTGGGCGAGCGGTGTCAGCGAACACGGGAAGGCGGGGGCGGGGGCAATGGCAGAGAACGTCACGTATTCGCTGACGGTGAACGGTAGGCCGTACACCGTCACCGCCGACAGCGGCCTTCCGCTCCTGTGGCTGATCCGGGACGTCATCGGTCTCACGGGCACCAAGTACGGGTGTGGCATCACCCAGTGCCGGGCCTGCAGCGTCCTAGTGGGGGGCGTGCTCGAGCGCTCGTGTGACTACGACGCCAAGAACGCAGCGGGAAAGTCCGTGACGACAGTCGAAGGCCTCTCCCCCGACCTCATGAACCGGTTGCAGGCGGCGTGGATCGCCGAGCAGGTGCCCCAGTGTGGGTACTGCCAGTCGGGGATGTTGATGGCGGCTACGGACCTGCTGAACAAGTCCCCGAAACCGACTGACGACGAGATCAAGTCGGCGATCGAGAACATCTGCGCCTGCGGGACCTACCCGCGGGTCATGCGGGGCATCAAGCGTGCGGCAGGGATGCTGTGAGCCGGCGCTCCGGGCGCCGAGCCGGGAGCGACGGGGAGCAGGGGAACGTACGAACGCCGAGCCGCCGGGCGTTCCTGACGTCGATGCTGGGCGCGGGTGGTGCGCTCGTCGTCGGGTACCAGCTGGCTCCGGGCCTCGACTGGCTCACTCCGGAGGCGGCCGCCCTCACCGGCGGTGGGAGCCTCGGTGTGTACGTGACGATCGGCGCCGACGAGTCGGTCACGCTCACCTTCCCCGGCGCCGAGATGGGCCAGGGAACCTCGACGGCGTTGCTCATGATCATCGCCGAAGAACTCATGATCGACTGGACCAAGGTGCGCTTCGTGCTCGGTGGCTACGACCCGGCGCTCAACCGGCCGACGAGCGCCACCACACTCGGCGCATCGCAGAGCACGGGAGGCAGCTCCGCGGTGCGCATGTACCACGACTACCTGCGCAACGTCGGGGCCACGGCCCGCCAGAAGCTCATCTGGGCGGCCAACGCTCTGGACCCGTCGATCCCGATCGCAGACCTGAAGGCCGTCGACGGCACGGTCGTGCGGATCTCGACCGGCGCGGTCGTCGGCACGTACGGCGCGCTCGCAGCCACCGCTACGTCGATGAACCCGAACGACGTTGCGTGGGTAAAGCCGCCGTACCGGTTCATCGGGCAGCCCATCCCGCGTCTTGACATCCCGAGCAAGGTCGACGGCAGCGCGGTCTATGGCATCGACGTCCGCCAGCCGAACATGCTCTACGCGTCGGTCCAGCAGGCACCCAAGGTGGGGCAGACGGTCGGTACGGTCGGCACCCCGCCGGCCGGGACCACCGTGGTGCCGGTGCCCGGAGGTGTTGCCGTCGTCACCGACACGACGACTTGGCAGGCCGTGAAGGCAGCACGCTCCCTGGCCGTTACGTGGGTCGACGCGCCGTACACCGCGAAGTGCGACAGCACCTTGATGGCGGCACGGGCCAAGGACCTCATGGCGACCGGTACCGCAGCGACGGCGTCTCCAACCGTCGGAGACGCCAACGCCACGATCGCCGCCGCCCCTGACGCGCAGAAGTACGGAGCCACGTACTCGGCGCCCTACGTGCCCCACGTGACGATGGAGCCAATGAACGCGACGGCGCTCGTCACGGACACGACGTGCGAGATCTGGGCGCCGACGCAGGTGCAGACCAAGACGGCCCAGACCGCGGCGACGATCACCGGCCTCCCGCTCAGCGCGATCAAGGTGAACACGACGTTCCTGGGTGGCGGGATGGGGCGGCGCCTCGAGGTGGACTTCATCAAGCAGGCCGTCACCGTCGCCATGGCCAACAAGGGTCGGCCGGTGAAGTTGGTGTGGAGTCGAGAAGAGGACTTCACCCACGATGTCTACCGGCCGGCGTCACTCACCCAGCTCGATGCCGCCGTCGACACGGCCGGCAAAGTCACCGCGCTGAAGGCCCGCGTCGTCTGCCCGTCGAGCAAGTACCAGGCGGGGACGCTGGCCGCGGGAGCGGTGGACGGGTCTGCAGTCGACGGGCTCGTCAACGCCATCTACAACTTCCCCAACAAGAGGGTGGAGTGGGTGCTCGACACCATCGAGGTTCCCGTCGGGTCGTGGCGCTCCGTGGGGAACTCCCAGAACTGCTTCTTCCTCGAGTCGTTCCTCGACGAGATCGCCGCCGGCACGAAGCAGGATCCCATCACTCTGCGTCGCAACCTCCTCAACGGTGGCACCGACATCCACAAGCGTGCCCTCGCCGTGCTCGACCGACTCGCCGTCGAGAGCGGGTGGTCGACCGCAGCGCCGTCGGGAACGGCGCGTGGGGTTGCGCTGTCGATGAGCTTCGGGAACACCATCGTCGGTGAAGTCGCCGAGGTCTCGGGCAGCATGGCGTCGGGTTTCCGCGTCGGCAAGGTCACCGTGGTCATCGACCCGGGGAGCGTGATCAACCCCGATACGGTGAAGGCACAGGTCGAGAGCGCGGTGAACCAGGGAATCGCCACGACCCTGTGGGGGCAGATGACGTTCGCCGCCGGCGAGCCGATGCTCAAGAACTTCCACAGCTTCCGCATGATGCGACTGCGGGACGCGCCGGTCATCAACACCGTCATCCTGCAGAGCGGTGCTCCGCTCGGTGGCGTGGGCGAGCCCGGCCTCCCCCCGATCGCGCCGGCGATCGGTAACGCGATCGCCAGACTCACGGGGACGCGGGTCCGCACGCTTCCGGTCTCGACGCAGCTCACCCTGCCCCAGATCACCGGCTTCACCCCGACCAGTGGCCCGGCGGGAACGGTGGTGACGATCAACGGCCTCAACTTCACGGGCACAACCGCGGTGAAGTTCAACGGGCTGTCGGCCACCACCTTCACCGTGGTGAGTGCGACGCAGATCAGTGCAACGGTGCCGAGCGGTGCATCGACGGGTCCGGTGACGGTGATCACCCCTGCCGGCTCGACCAAGAGCACCTCGGACTTCACCATCGGGACGGTTGTCGCCGCCCCCACGGTGTCGGGGCTGTCCCCGACGAGCGGCTCTCCGGGAACCGTGGTCACCGTGACGGGCACCAATTTCACCGGTATCACCGCAGTGAAGTTCAACGGCCTCGCAGCGGCGAGTTTCGCGGTCACGAGCACCACGAAGCTGACCGCGGTGGTGCCGGCGGGAGCGACGACGGGCAAGGTGGCGGTCACCAACTCGGCCGGCACCGCGAGCAGCTCGGGGAGCTTCACCGTGACCTCGCAGGCGCCGGCGGTGACGGGCTTCAGCCCGACCAGCGGGCCCGTCGGCACTACGGTGACCATCACCGGATCGAACTTCGCCGGGGCGACCGGAGTGAAGTTCAACGGGGTGAGCGCCACGTTCTCGGTGAGCAGCGCAACGCAGATCGTGGCGACGGTGCCGACCGGGGCCACCACCGGCAAGATCTCGGTGACGACTCCCTCAGGGACCGCGAGCAGCGCGTCGTCGTACACGGTGTCGGCCACGACCTCGACCACGGCGGGAAGCGGCACTGCGCTGCCGACCATCTCCAAGTACACGCCATCGTCCGGGCCGGTCGGTACCAAGGTGACCCTGACGGGTACCAACTTCACCGGCACCACCAGCGTGCGGATCGGCACAGTGGCCATGGCGTTCACCGTGGTCTCCGCGACCCAGATCACTGCGACGGTGCCGTCGGGGTCGACGACCGGAAGACTGTCGGTCACGAACGCGTCGGGAACGGCCACCACCGCCGGGACCTTCAGCGTCGGCTAGACGCAGACCCGATCGGTCAGCACGCGGCGACGTACTGCACGAGCATCACTGCGGCAACCATTACCGCCGACGTCCACGCAACGGTGCGGACCCAGTTCGTGCGCACGAGCCGCCGATGTACGTCAGGGTCGAACGCGCGTGCAAGCGACGCGTGTGCCGGCAAGGCGAAGGCCACGGTTGCCGCCACGGTCACCCCGGCGAGCACTACCGCGATCCCGATGAGCACGACGGAGACCCCCGCGGGGCGGGCTGCGACGAGGGCTAGTGCAGTGAACCCCTGGATCGCCCACGGTACGGCGACGACTCCTGCCGTCCGCCGGGAGTGCTCGGAGTGGTACTCGTCCCACTGGTCACGATCGACGAACGCGAAGAGCGGGTAGTGCACGATCTGCACGAACCATCCGAGGCCCGCCATGAACGAGGCCCCGAAGGCGTGGAGGACGAGCAGCCCGGTGCTCCAGTCGCTGGACATCTCCCGGGCGGGCGGGTTTCAGGACTTCGGCGTGTCTTCGGAGCCGGACGGGGATGTGCCGCCGTCACCCGGCTTGCCCAGCTTCGCGGCCGTCTTCTCCAACTGGTAGATGGAGAAGCCGGCGAACGCAATGGCCGTGATGACGCTGCCGAAGACCGCGAGCAGAACGCTGTTCATTGCGCGCGCTCCCCGGCGAACATCAGGCACCCCAAGGACAGGATCGAGGGCACCCAGATCCCGACGAAGATCCCGTCGGTCTCCCCGCCGTCGACCAGGAAGTACAGGGCGACCGACAGCACCAACGAAAGGAACGCAGCGAGGTAGAAGAGCTGCTTGGCCTGACGGGTACGTCGAGACGGCTCGGTATCCATGGTCATTCCTCCTGAGTTGTGCTCGGACGGTGCGAACACTGCCACACAAGGCCCGGGCAGGCCGCATCGAATTCAGGCTGCTTGACGGGACCGGGCTTCCGCGGCCGTGGTGATGCCGCGGGCCATACCCGGGAACACGAACGCATGGAACGGGGCCAGCGTGTACCAGTAGGCGAGGCCGAGCAGGCCCCGGGGTCGGAACCACGCCCGCTGCACCAGGTCGATCCCGGTGGCGGTGGGCTCGATCGTGAACTCGAGCCAGGCGTCGCCGGGGAGGCGCATCTCGGCCCGGAGGCGGAGCCGCTGGCCGGGCTCGTGGGCTTCGACCCTCCAGAAGTCCACGGCGTCGCCGACCCGGACGTGCTGGGGATCTCGTCGACCCCGGCGCAGTCCGACGCCACCGGTGATGCGGTCGGCGAAGCCACGCAGGCCCCAGGCCCAGTCGGCGCCGTACCAGCCGGTCGTCCCGCCGATGCACTCGACGGCCGCCCAGAGCGCGTCGCGGTCGGCGGTGGTGTGGACGCGCCGCTCGTCTTCGAGCGTCGTGCCACCGGACCATTCCGGGTCCGACGGAGCAGGAAGGGCCCAGTCGACGTCGCCGCTGCCGTTCGCGTCGGACCATCGCGTCTCGACGGTCCCGGAGGCCTCGGTGCGCAGCGCACGCTGGACCGCGTCGTCGAAGCCGATCAGCTCGCTCTGGGCCAAGGCGGGATGAACGGGATGCAGCGGTGAGCACACGGCGTCGTTGATGAGCGAGCGCACGAGTGGCTTGGCGAGCCCCGAGGGAACCGGGGTCACGAGCCCTACCCAGTGGCTGGAGAGCTGCGGCGTGAGCACACCGACACGGATGATATGCCGACGGTGCAAGCCGGCGAGCTGCGCGTAGCGCTCCATCATCAAGCGGTAGGTGATGACGTCGGGACCCCCGATGTCACACACGGCCTTCACGGGCTGGTCGAGGCCTGCAGCCGCTGCGAGGTAGCCGAGCACGTCGGCCACTGCGATGGGCTGGATGCGGTTGTCGATCCACCGTGGCGCCACCATCACCGGGAGTCGCTCGGTCAGGTATCGCAGCATCTCGAAGCTCGCGGAGCCCGAGCCCAGGATCACCCCGGCGCGCAGCTCCAGTACGGCGACACCGTGGGATGCCAGGGCCTCGCCGACCGCTACCCGCGACGAGAGGTGCTGCGACAGCGCATCGTCGTTCGCGAGTCCACCGAGGTACACGATCTGCGTGACGCCGGCGTCCGCTGCGGCGGCGGCGAACGTGTCCGCCATCTGACGCTCGTGGGCGTCGAAGTCGGGCCCGGTGCCGATCGAGTGCAGGAGGTAGAACGCGGTGTGCACTCCTTCGAGGGCGGCCCGGACTGCGGCGGCGTCGACGGCGTCACCGGCGCAGAGCCGCACCCGGGGCGCCCAGGCCAGCGATGCCACCCGCTCGGGTCGGCGGACGAGCACGCTCACCTCGTACCCGGCGTCGACCAGGAGCGGCACCAGGCGACCACCGACGTATCCGGTGGCGCCGGTGACGAGGCATCGCCGACCGACCGGACCGCTCACGGGCGCGCGGCCGTCGTCCGGCACGTCAGTGGGATCCTCGGGGAGCGCCGGCGTGGCGTGTGGTCACAGGTCGCGACGGTAGCGGTGCGGACCGCCCCGAGCGCTAGTTCATGCCCTGGCTGAGGCCGTTGCCTGTCCGCTCGAAGACGTCCACGACGCCGTTGCGGAAGAACACCACGGCACCGATGACCGCGATCGCGATCAGCGCCACGAGCAGGACGTACTCGACCAGGGTGGCGCCCTGCTCGCTGCGCTCGGCCGGCGTCGGGGTGGGTGCGGGAGTGGGCTGGGTGGTCACCGGGCCTCCAGTGGCATGGGTGGACAGGGACGGGGCGGGGCCGGGTTCCGGCGTCCTCGCTGTGAGGTGCATCGGCGGACTCTCACAACGAATGCCCAACGCACGACCATCGTTCGCCCGGTGCAGTGGGGTGAGGCCCATCACGGCACCAGGTGGACGGGGTCGCCCACGATGCTGACCGACCAGGTGGTCCGGTCCTTGGGGTTGGTCCCGGCGGTGTAGCGGACCTTCCACCACTGCTTGGTGCCGTAGAGCGTTGCGTAATTGGCCGGAAGCGGCACGTCGAGGATCAGCGAGCGGTCGTTGTACTTGGCGTTGGCGACCAGGCCGGGGAAGGGTTGGGGACCGGTGCCGGTCACGTCGAGCGACGACCCCGAGCCGCTGCAGGCACCTGCCGGGGGCGTGGGCGGGTTGCAGGCCGTCGACCAGTAGAAGGTCACGGGGTTCCCGTTGGGGTCGATGAGACGCAGGGTGGTCGAGCCCTCTCCGGCATCGAACAGGGTCACCCGCATCGTCTTGCCAGCGTGCACGGCGTCCACCTCGGCCAGATAGAAGTCGGCGGTGGAGCTTGCGCCGTTCGCGAAGATCGACATGTCGGTGACCCCGTGCACCTCGGGACACGCCGCCGAGTAGCCAGTGGCACCGGGAATCGTGGTGCACGTCGCAAAGGTGGCACCGGTGAACGCGCGGAGCCCGAATCCGTTGGTGGCCCGGCTGTTGAGCTCGCCCGCCGGGGTGCGCACGCGCAGGTAGTAGGTGCCGGCCTGTGGATTCGTCCATGTGAAGAAGGGCGCCCACTTGTTCTGGTACGTGGCCGCTGCGCTGTTGGCCGGGAGGGTGACGGTCTTCAGCAGCTTGAGGTTGGACAGGTCGAACGAGTTGGTGCTCCGGTCGTAGATCTCGAAGATGGTCGTGAGGGTCTGGGTTCCCGTTGCCGTGACCGCGTCCGGCGTCGAGCCCGAGGTGTAGAACGCAGCGTCGTACACCTCCAGCTTGAGTTGCGTACTCGGAGTCGGCAGGTTGATGGCGTAGAGGTAGCCCGACGGGTCGTAGTCGGGCGACTGGGGCGAGCCGTTGTTGCATTGGGTCGCCCCCGACGCGGTGGAGTACGACTCGTAGCGAGCCAGGCGTCGGTCACCGCTCTCGTGCCCGGAGCAGAACCCGCTCGCCGATGCCCAGAACCGCTCGGCATCCGCTCCGGCGAGCAGATCGCCGGTCCCGAACACGTTCTTGGGACTGCCGAGCGGTACCGGCTGCACGTACTCGGCGGTGGAGGCGCGTTGGATCGACGGACTCTTGACGGCAATCCTCGATAGGTACTGGTCGGCCTCGGCGTCGCGGACGGTCACCCGCAACCGCCGGCTGCTCCCGGTGACGGGGTCGACGCTCACCGAGATGCCGTCGACACCGTTGCGGAATCCGTTGCGGGCCACGGCGTCGACGGCGGCGGCACGGGCGGCGTCGATGTCGGGCATCCAGACGACGCCGGCCAGCGCACCAGCGTCGGCGGCGTGCTCGATCTGGCTCGCACGCGCGTACCAGGCCGTGACGTCGACCGCGAGGCCGGCGAAGAGCATCAAGACCACCAGCACGATCGCCGACGTCACCAGGACGAACCCGCGCTCGTCGCCGGCGGCCTGCCTGCGATGCCGAGCCGGTACGAGCGCGGTGGATCGCCGCATCATCGGGGCTCCAGGCGCATGACCGAGGTCGCGGTCACCTTCTTGGCGGCGCCGAAGACACCGGTGAACGACGCGGTCGACGTCTTCACCCAGACACCGAGGAAGTCGGGTCCACGCGAGAGCACGCTCTGACGCGACACCGGGCACCACTGGCGGTCGGGCGCGGTGCTCCCACACGAGGTCGTGCCCGTGAACTGGGCGGGGTCGAGCGTACGCAGCATCCCGCCCGAGTACACGTTGCAGAGGCCGGGCTGGGATGCCGGGCTCGATCCCGTGCACCCGGCCGGCGGCCGGCCGTCGGGTCCCGCAGCCTTGTAGACGACCACGTGCTCGACCCGGTCGAGTCCGACCTTGGCGAGTGACGCCGCGACGCCCCGCAGCAGCGAGTAGTCGGCGAGTCGGGTGCTGGACAGCGAGCTGCCGACGCGCGCGCCGGCCCGGGCGCCCCCTTCGACCTGCAACTTGGTCAGCCATGCGGTCCCGAACTGCACGGCCCCGACGAACAGCACCACGAACAGCGGGAGGACGAGGGCGATCTCGACCAGCGCTGCACCTCGTTCGCCACCCCGTGGTGTGCACGAGAGTCGCAGTCGCCGGCTCACGAGTACGTCCGTGGCTCGATGGGGAGGACGGTGACGCTGCGGAAGTCCCATAGCCGGCCGAGCAAGCCGGTCGCACTCTGGTGGTGGGTCTCCACGTAGACCCCGACGTAGTCGGGCGGGCCCTTCGCGCCCTGGAGGGCGGTGCGACGCGTCGACGGGCACCACGCGGCATCCCGGGCGGTCCCCGTGCAACCGAACCGATCGGCGGCCAGCGACAGGTCGGCGGCGCCGTAGCGGTTGCACCCCCGCACGGTCGCGGTGTTGACCACGCTCGCCGTGCGACAGGCATCGGGGAGCGGGTCGCCCGGGGCGGTCGCCCGGTACACCACCACTGCGGTCACGGCGCCGGTGTCTGCGGTTGCGCGCCGGACCGCCTGCAGGATCTGGTAGTCGGCGACGGCGTCGCTGCCCGACACCGACGCGGCGCGGGCTCCGACCGCGCTCATGTCCTCGACGGCACTGCGGTGGAACCACGCAGTCCCGAACTCGATCACGCCGAAGACGAGCATGAAGAGAAGGGGGGTGACGAGGGCGGCCTCCACCAGCGTTGCGCCGCGTTCACGTTCTCGCCTGCTCGTCGACCGTTGCATGCCCGCCTCCGGACCGGATCTCGCCACCCCAAGTCGTCGTCCGGGCGGGGCCTGCGGTTGACCCACCAGCCGCCCAAGGAAACCCATCCCCAACCCCGTGAAAACCCATCGAATACACTGCGGACCATGAACCCGCCCCGAGTCCAGACGTCGCCCACCGATCCCGAGGTGGGGGCCGATGACCGTCGGCGGCCTGGCGCGCTCGTCGTCGACGGCGACGGGGATGCCGCCGCCGTGGCGGGCGATGCCCTCGCCAAGGAGGGCTTCGCGGTGCTGAGCGCCTCGTCGTCGGCCGACGCCCGGCGGGTCCTCGAGCAGCGGGCGGTCGACCTGGTGATCCTCGAGGTTGCGCTTCCCGACGGCAACGGACTGCGCCTGCTCCAGGAGTTCCGCTCCACGTCGTCGGTCCCGGTCATCATCGTCAGTGCCAACACCGAGACCACCGACCGGGTCGTGGGCTTGCGTCTCGGCGCCGACGACTACCTGGCCAAGCCCGTTGCGCCGGCCGAGCTCGAAGCACGAATCGACGCCGTGTTCCGGCGGACCCGCATGCGTCCCCCCGCCTCCCGCATCGACTTCGATGACGGCCTCTCCATCGATCTCGAGGCCCGCGAGGTCTCTCGGGGCTCCGTCGTCGTCGCGCTCCGGCCGCGGGAGTTCGACGTCCTCGCCGAGCTCGCGACGCACCCGCGACGTGTGTACTCACGTGACGAGCTCTTGCGCAGCGTG
Source organism: Actinomycetota bacterium (assembly GCA_046086425.1). Classification (GTDB taxonomy): domain Bacteria; phylum Actinomycetota; class Acidimicrobiia; order IMCC26256; family PALSA-555; genus CAIUKV01. The sequence continues at coordinate 17,594 of JBJSXO010000074.1, forward strand.
TGGCACTCGTCACCCGAGTGGCAGACCTCGGCGACCGTGACCGAGCACATCCGCAAGTTGCGCCGCGCGATCGAGACCGATCCCGACCATCCGAAGCACCTCGTGACCATCCGCGGGGTCGGGTATCGGTTCGATCCGTAGCCGCGGCGGACCCGACCTCGACGAATCGCTCGGGTTAGGGTCTTGCGCCATGGTGTCCTTTGTCCTCCCTGGCCGCCGTGCCCGATTGCTCGCGGTCAGCACCACGATCGCGATGCTCGTGATGGTCGCGTCTTGGGTCGTGGATACATCCTCCGCCGGCGCGCGCGACGACGTGACCAGCCCGACCGTGGCCGCAGTGCGCGCCCGGGGCGAGCTCGTGGTCGGGACCAAGTTCGATCAGCCCCTGTTCGGCCTCCGGGACCCTTCCACCGGCTCGGTGGAGGGCTTCGACGTCGATATCGCCCGCATCGTGGCCCGGCAGGTGTTCGGAGCCAAGGTGGCCCGCAACCTCCGCTTCGTGGAGACGACGTCGAAGACACGTGAGACCGCGCTGACCACGGGTGCGGTGGATCTCGTTGCGGCGACCTACACCATCACGCCGGCCCGGGAGGAGATCGTCGACTTCTCGCGCCCCTACTTCACCACCGGCCAGACGATCCTGACCCGGCGATCGGACCGCAGCATCCGGGGCGTGGCCGACCTCGCCGGGCGGACCGTGTGCACCGTGACGGGCTCCACGTCGGCGACGAACCTGGCGTCCGCCGCGCCGACCGCCGTACCGGTGCTGCTCGACACGTACTCGGCGTGCGTAGCGGCGCTCGACGCCGGCACCGTCGACGCAGTGACGACCGACGAAGGGATCCTGCTGGGGTTCGTCGCCCGCGCACCCGATGCCTACCGGGTCGTCGGGCCGCCGTTCACGACGGAGTACTACGGAATCGGCCTGCCGCCCGGCGATCCAGTGCTCGAGCAGCGGGTCAACGCGGCCCTGGCCCGATCATTCCGCGACGGTTCGTGGACCCGGGCCTGGAAGCGCACGATCGGTGTGACCGGCGCCGCACCCCCCCGGCCGCCGGGCGGCAGGAACTAGCGTCTCGGGATCCCCCCGTCCCCGTCGAGACCAGCCTGGGGTCCGTCATGCCGAGCGACCGCCACACCATCGTCTACACCTTCACCGACGAGGCCCCGGCGCTCGCCACCCAGTCCCTGCTCCCGGTGGTCAACGCATTCACCGACGTGGCCGGGGTCGAGGTGGAGCTGCGGGACATCTCGCTCGCCGGCCGGGTGCTCGCCGCCTTCCCCGATGCGTTGACCCCAGGGCAGAGGATCACCGACGACCTCGCCGAGCTGGGCCGCCTCGTGACGACGCCCGAGGCCAACGTCATCAAGTTGCCCAATATCTCGGCGTCGATTCCCCAGCTCAAGGCCACCATCGAGGAGCTCCGGGCGAAAGGCCTCATGGTTCCCGAGTACCCCGACGAACCCTCCTCCGACGACGAGCGTGACATCAAGGCCCGGTACGACAAGGTGAAGGGATCGGCGGTCAACCCGGTGCTGCGCGAGGGAAACTCGGATCGCCGTGCCCCGCTCTCGGTGAAGCGGTACGCACGAGCGCATCCGCACTCCATGGGTGCATGGGCACCCGACTCGAAGACCCACGTCGCCACGATGGGTACGGACGACTTCTTCTCCAACGAGCAGTCGGTCACGTTCACCAGTGCCGACGAACTGCGCGTCGAACTCCTGGACGCCGACGGTGCGGTGACCGTCCTGAAGGAGTCGATCCCCGTGCTCGAGGGTGAGATCGTGGACAGCACCTTTATGAGCGCCCGCGCTCTCGACGCGTTCCTCGCCGAGCAGATCGCCGACGCGAAGGCCAAGGACGTGCTCTTCTCGGTCCACCTCAAGGCGACGATGATGAAGGTCTCCGACCCCATCTTGTTCGGTCACGCCGTGCGGACCTTTTTCGCCGACGTGTTCACCGAGCATGCCGCAGCCCTGGAGTCCGTGGGCGCGAACCCCAACGACGGCCTGGCCGACGTGCTTGCCCGCGTGGCGACACTGCCGGAGGCCGAGCGGAGCGCGATCGAAGCGGCAGTTGCCGCTGCGATCGCGGCGGGCCCGGACATCGCGATGGTCGACTCGGACAACGGGATCACCAACCTCCACGTGCCCAGCGACATCATCGTGGACGCGTCGATGCCCGCGATGATCCGCGACTCGGGAAAGATGTGGAACGGCGACAACGCACGCCAGGACTGCAAAGCGGTCATTCCCGACTCGTCGTACGCGGGGGTGTACGCAGCGGTGATCGACGACTGCCGTGCCCACGGCGCGTTCGACCCGGCGACGATGGGATCGGTACCCAACGTGGGTCTCATGGCCCAAGCCGCCGAGGAGTACGGATCGCACGACAAGACGTTCGAGATCCCGGTCGACGGAACCGTGCGCGTGGTGAATCGCGCCGGTGAGATCGTCATGGAGCACCAGGTCGAAGCGGGCGACGTCTGGCGTGCGTGCCAGGTCAAGGACGCGCCGGTGCGGGACTGGGTCGCGCTTGCGGTCAAGCGCGGCCGTCTCACCGGTGCGCACGTGGTGTTCTGGCTCGACGAGAACCGGGCCCACGACGCGCAGGTCATCGCCAAAGTGCGGAAGTACTTGCCCGAGCGCGATACGTCGGGGCTCACCATCGAGATCATGGCGCCGGCCGACGCATGCCGGTACTCGCTCCAGCGCATCCGCCGCGGTGAGGACACGGTGTCCGTCACCGGCAACGTGCTGCGCGACTACCTGACCGACCTGTTCCCCATCATGGAGCTCGGCACCAGCGCGAAGATGCTCTCGATCGTCCCGCTCATGAACGGGGGCGGGCTCTTCGAGACCGGTGCGGGCGGATCGGCACCCAAGCACGTGCAGCAGCTCGTCAAGGAGAACCACCTGCGCTGGGACTCGCTGGGAGAGTTCCTCGCGCTGGCCGCATCGCTCGAGCACCTCGCCCACACCACGGGAAACCGCACTGCGCAGCTGCTCGCCGACACGCTCGACCGTGCGACCGGTTCCGTGCTCGACGAAGGGAGGTCGCCGTCGCGCAAGGTCAACGAGCTGGACAACCGGGGAAGTCACTTCTACCTGGCGATGTACTGGGCTGAGGAGCTTGCGGCCCAGACCGACGATGCCGAGCTCGCGGCGAAGTTCGCGCCGATCGCCAAGGCGCTCACGGCGAACGAAGCGACGATCGTCGCCGAGCTCAACGCCGTGCAGGGGCATCCCGTCGACCTGGGTGGCTACTACTTCCCCGACGCCGCCAAGGTCGTCGAGGTCATGCGCCCGAGTCCCGTGTTCAACGGGATCATCGACGCCGTCTGACCATCGCGACGAGTCGGTCCGGACGGTGTGGGGGGCTCTCGACAAGAGGAGGACGACCATGGGTGAACTCCCGATCGACATCGGGATCAGCGAGGCGGACCGGTCGGAGATCGCCGACTCCCTGGCCCGGCTGCTCGCCGACACGTACACGCTCTACCTGAAGACCCATAACTACCACTGGAACGTCACCGGGCCGATGTTCCAGACCCTCCACCTGATGTTCGAGCAGCAGTACAGCGAGCTCGCCCTCGCGGTGGACCTCATCGCCGAGCGCATCCGAGCCCTGGGTGCACCGGCGCCCGGTAGCTACCGCGAGTTCGCCGCACTGAGCTCGATCGAGGAGGACGGTGACAGTCCCGACGCGAGCGAGATGATACGCCGGCTCGTGGCCGGCCAAGAGGCGGTGGTGCGCACCGCGCGGGCAGCGTTCCCGGTGGTCGAGCGCGCGCACGACGAGCCGACGGCCGATTTGCTCACCCAGCGCATGCAGGTGCACGAGAAGACGGCCTGGATGCTCCGAAGCCTTCTCGCCTGACGGTGGCGGCCACGCGTCGCGGCGGGCGTACGGTGCTCGTCTTCGGTGACCAACTGAACCGGCGTCTCGGCGCGTTGGCCGACGCAGAACCGGATCGCGACCAGGTCCTCATCGTCGAGAGCGCGGGGAAGATCTCGGGACGGCGGTGGCATCGTCAGCGCCTCCACCTGGTCGTCACGGCGATGCGGCGGTTCGCGCTCGAGCTGCGCAGCGAGGGGTTCCGTGTCGACCATCGGGAGTCGGAGTCGTTCACCGCCGGCGTGGCCGCGCACCGTGACGAATACGCTCCCGACGAGATTGTCGCCACCGAGCCCAACTCGCGGGCGGCCGATGCGTGGTGCGGACGCATGGGGATCACCCGGGAGCGGTCCGACCAGTTCCTCTGTCATCGCGACGAGTTCGCCACGTTCGCGACCGATCGGCGGCGTCTCGTGATGGAGGATTTCTACCGCGCTCAACGGCGTCGGTTCGGCTACCTGATGGACGGCGACGAGCCGGCCGGTGGTGTGTGGAACCTGGACCACGAGAACCGTGAGCCCCTGCCCAAGGGGCTGTTCCCGTGGCCGGAGCCGGTGCGGCACCCCCTCGACGATCTCGACCACGCCGTGACCGCGGCCTTCCCCGCCGGCCTGCCCGGCGCCGATCCGGCCGGCTGGTGGCCGACGTCGCGCGACCAGGCCCTGGCCCAGCTCGAGCACGTGGTGACCGAGGTCGCGCCGATCTTCGGTCCCTACGAGGACGCCATGAGCGCGGGCAACTGGCATCTCGCCCACACGCTCCTCTCGGCCCCGCTCAACCTGGGGCTGCTCCTCCCCGGGGAGGTGCTCGACCGCGTCGAGGAGGCGTACCGCGCCGGACAGGTCCCGCTCGCCAGCGCAGAGGGGCTCGTGCGCCAGATCCTGGGCTGGCGGGAGTTCATCTGGGGCATGTACTGGTGGAAGGGTGAGGAGTACGCGACCCGCAACGATCTGGGCGCGCGCCGATCTCTACCCGCAGCATTCGTCGACGGTACGCCCACGGGCATGCGCTGTCTCGACACCGTGCTCGCCGACGTGGAGGCGCAGGGCTGGACCCACCACATCGCTCGCCTCGTCGTCCTCGGCAACCTCGCCCTCACCGCAGGGATCGATCCCCAGGCTCTGACCGCGTGGATGCACGAGCGCTTCGTGGACGGCGCGGACTGGGTAATGGTGCCGAACGTGATCGGGATGGCCTGCTACGCGGACGGCGGTGAGCTGGCCACGAAGCCCTACGCCGTGGGTGGCGCCTACATCGACCGCATGTCGGACTTCTGTGGCGAGTGTCGGTTCGACCGCACCCGGCGGGTCGGCCCCGGCGCGTGCCCCTTCACCACCCTCTACTGGGCGTTCCTGGACGAGCACCGTGAGCGGCTCCTCCGCAACCCGCGGGTGGCCCGACAGGTACGCGCCTTCGAGCGGCTGCGTGATGCCGAGGGGATCGGTGTCCGGGCCGCCGACGTGCGTGCCGGACTGGCGGGATCGTGCGACCTCTCATGACGGGCCGGGGACCGAACCCCGATGCGAGTGAGATCCGTCTCGTCCTGAGCGACGTCGACGGCACCCTCCTGGACTCCGACAAGCGACTCACCGACGCGTCGATGGACGCTGTGCGCGCTCTTCACGCGGCCGGGATCCGCTTCACCGTTGCGAGCAGCCGGCCGGCCCAGGGTCTGGCGAAGGTGGTCGAGGCACTGGCCGTGGACGCCCCGATCGGCGCCTTCAACGGGGGAGTGTTCGTCGATGCTGCGCTCACCCCGATCGACGTCCGGCCCCTCTCCCTCGACGTGGTCACCCGGGCGGTGGCCTGCATCGACGACGCGGGCGTCGACCCCTGGTGCTACACCGCGACGCAGTGGTTCGTGCGTGACCTCGACGGTCCGCACGTCCAGCACGAGGCTCGTGTCACCCAGTATGCGCCGACGGCGACGTCCGATCTGCTCGGCGCGATCGGTGACGCAGCGAGCGCACCGGTGAAGGTGGTCGGGTACTGCGCCGACCACGAACGTGTCGCCGCAGCCGAGGCCGCAGTGGTGGGCGCCCTCGGGTCCGCGGTATCGGCCACACGCTCGCAGGCCTACTACCTCGACGTCACCCACCCGGATGCCAACAAGGGTGCTGTGGTCGCCTATCTTTCGGCGCACCTCGGCATCCCGACGCACGCCATCGCGACCATCGGCGACGGCGACAACGACACCCTCATGTTCACCCCGGCCGGCACCAGCATCGCCATGGGCAACGCCCCCGCCGACGTCGCCGCCCAGGCCACCCACGTGACGGCCACGAACGACGAC
>JBJSXO010000075.1:0-6204 GCA_046086425.1 Actinomycetota bacterium
GCTCCATTGCACGGGGCGGGAGCGTAGCGAGCGGCGCTAGCGTGCGCGGCCGTGGATCCCGATCTCGATCGCTCGCGCATCCCGAGGCACGTGGCGATCGTGATGGACGGCAACGGGCGCTGGGCCCAGCGGCGGGGGTTGAAGCGGACCGACGGCCACGCAGCGGGGGAGGAGGCGCTCTTCGATACGGTCGAGGGTGCCCTCGAGATCGGGCTGCCGTGGATGACGGTGTACGCCTTCTCCACAGAGAACTGGCGGCGTCCACTCGACGAGGTGCGCTTCCTGATGCGCTTCAACGAGAGCCTGCTGCTGCGCCGCCGGGACGACCTCGACGCGCGTGGCGTCCGTGTCCGGTTCATCGGGCGCCGAGGGGGCCGGGTGCCCAAGCGGGTGGCGCAGCACATCGTCGACACCGAGGCGCTGACGGCGAAGAACCGGCGGATGACGTTGACCTTCGCGTTCAACTACGGCGGTCGGGCCGAGATCGCCGATGCCGTGCAGGCGTTGGCCCGCCAGGTGGAAGCGGGGACGCTGCGCCCCGACAAGATCGACGAGCGGGCGATCGCCCGGCACCTCTACGCGCCCGACATGCCCGACCCCGATCTCGTGGTGCGGACCTCGGGCGAGTACCGGATCTCCAACTACCTGCTGTGGCAGGTCGCGTACTCGGAGCTGGTGTTCACCGATGTCCTGTGGCCCGACTTCCGCCGTGAGCACCTCTTCGCCGCCATCCGCGAGTACCAGGGTCGCAGCCGTCGGTTCGGCGCGATCGACGCCGACGGCGAGGCCTGAGCCGGGCGGGCCGCAGCACTTCCGGCCACGTGCACAGCAGGGCGCATCGCTCCTGCCGTAGGGTTACGCCATGGCGGTCTCCCTCGACGACCTGAGCGCGAGCGCCGGGTTCACCCGGAACGTGAAGGGGCGGGTGACGCTCCTGCCCGACCCGCCCCGGGCCGAGCGGTCCTTCACCGTCATCTCCTGCGACGACCACGTCGTCGAGCCGAAGCACACCTTCGCCGGTCGGGTGCCGGCAAGGCTCGCCGAGCGCGCCCCGCGCGTCGTCGAGGTGGAGGACGGACGGGAGATGTGGCTCTACGACGGCGAGCTGCTGCCCAACGTGGGGTTCAACGCCGTGGTGGGGCGCCCGGTCGACGAGTACAGCTTCGATCCCACCCGGTTCGACGAGATGCGCCCCGGCGCCTGGGACATCGCGGCGCGTATCGCCGACATGGACCTCAACGGAATCTACGCGTCGCTCAACTTCCCGTCGTTCCTCCCGGGCTTCGCGGGGCAGCGTCTGCAGCAGGTGACCCGGGATCCCGAGTTGGCGCTCGCGACGGTGCGGGCGTGGAACGACTGGCATCTCGAGGAGTGGGCCGGACACGCGCCCGAGCGGATCATCCCGCTCCAGCTCCCGTACGTGCTCGACCCCGAGGTGGGGGCCGCCGAGGTGCGCCGTAACGCCGAGCGCGGCATCACCGCGATGACGTTCTCCGAGGCGCCGCACCTGCTCGGCCTCCCGTCGTTGCACTCGGGTCACTGGGATCCGATCATGGCGGCCTGCGAGGAGACCGGCACGGTGGTCTGCCTCCACGTCGGCTCGTCGGGGACCTCACCGGCCACTGCGCCCGACGCACCGAGCGACACTGTTGGGGTGCTGTTCTTCGGGTACGCGATGTTCGCCGCGGTCGACTGGCTCTACTCGCGCATCCCGGTCCGGTTTCCCGATCTACGGATCTGCCTGTCGGAGGGCGGTATCGGCTGGGTTGCCGGTCTGATCGACCGACTCGAGCACGTGCGCATGTACGACTCGATGTACGGCACGTGGAACGACCTGGCCCTCTCGCCGGCCGAGGTGTTCCGCCGCAACTTCCGGTTCTGCGCGATCGACGACCCATCGGCCTACCGACAGCTCGACGTGATGGGGGCCGAGAACGTGATGGTGGAGTCCGACTACCCGCACGCCGACTCGACCTGGCCCGACACCCAGGCCATGCTCCGGGAGCACCTCGCCGGGCTGCGGGCCGACGAGGTCGAGCGCATCACCTGGCGCAACGCGGCGGAGCTGTTCCGACACGAGGTGCCGGACGCGGTGCAGCGCGACCCCGACGCCTACTGAGCCGACCGTCCCGCTCCGCCCGGGCCCGGTGTCCAGCGCCGCCGGGATCACGCGGGTGCAACTACACTGATGGCGTGAGCGGGCTGTACCGGGACCAGGGTGTGGTGCTGCGCTCCATCAAGCTGGGCGAGGCCGACCGGATCGTCACGTTCATGACCCAGGGTCACGGCAAGGTCCGGGCGGTGGCGAAGGGCATCCGCAAGACCGCGTCGAAGTTCGGGGCCCGGCTCGAGCCCACCAGCCACGTGGCGCTCCAGTGCTACAAGGGTCGTGAGCTCGACATCGTCACCCAGGTGGAGACGATCGACGCCAACCGGGCGTTGCGTGAGCACTACGGCTGTCTGACCCACGCGGTCTCGATGCTCGAGGCGGTCGACCAGGTGGCGCTCGAGCGGGAGGCCAACCCGGCGTTGTACCGGATGCTCGAGCGCGCGCTGCGCACGCTGGCCGAGCGTCCGTCCCCGGTGGTGAGCACGGCCTTCTTCTGGAAGCTGTTGTCGCTCGAGGGCTTCCACCCGGTCGTGGATCACTGCGCCCGCTGCGGTGGCGACGGCCCGTTCCCGGCCTGGGACCTCGACGAGGGTGGCGTGCTGTGCGGTGCCTGCGTGCTCGGCGGCCGCCCGATCAAGCCCGAGACGGCCCAGGTGGTCGCGCGGATCGTCGGCGGTGGGCTCAACCAGGTCCTGGCCGACCCACCCGACGACCGGGTCCTCGGCGAGGTGGAGCGTCTCGCCATCGCGTCGCTCGAGTACCACTCCGAGCGTCGCCTCCGGAGCGCCTCGCTCCTCTGAGGGGCAGAGGGCGCCGGTAGCATCTGCGCCTCATGGCCAAGCCCGACCAGATGGAGCGCGTCGTCAACCTCGCCAAGCGGCGAGGGCTCGTGTTCCCCTCGAGCGAGATCTACGGTGGGTTCCGGTCCACCTGGGACTACGGACCGCTCGGCGTGCTCCTCAAGCGCAACGTCAAGGACGCATGGTGGCGATCCATGGTCCAGATGCGAGACGACATCGTCGGCCTTGACGCGGCGATCCTCATGGCCCCACGGGTCTGGGAGGCGAGCGGGCACGTGGCCACCTTCACCGACCCACTCGTCGACTGCCGCAAGTGCAACGAGCGCTTCCGCGCCGATCAGCTGCCCGACTCCGGCGCGTGCCCCAACTGCGGAGCCACCGAGTCGTTCACCGAAGCACGCCAGTTCAACCTGATGTTCAAGACGTTCGTCGGACCGGTGGAGGACGACGCGTCGGTCGCCTATCTGCGCCCCGAGACCGCACAAGGGATCTTCGTCAACTTCGCGAACGTCCAGACGACGGCGCGCAAGAAGCCCCCGTTCGGCATCGCGCAGATCGGCAAGTCCTTCCGGAACGAGATCACCCCGGGCAACTTCGTCTACCGGACCCGTGAGTTCGAGCAGATGGAGATGGAGTACTTCGTCCCGCCCGAGGACGGGCCCCGGTGGTTCGAGTACTGGTGTCAGGAGCGCTTGGGCTGGTACACGGACTTGGGGATCCCCGCCGACCAACTCCGTCTCCGACCGCACGAGACCGACGAGCTCTCGCACTACTCGACCGGCACCGCCGACGTGGAGTTCCTGTACCCGTGGGGGTGGGGCGAGCTCGAGGGGATCGCCAACCGCACCGACTACGACCTCACGCAGCACGCGCAGTTCTCCGGCCAAGACCTGTCGTTCTTCGACCAGGAGAACGACCGTCGGTACGTCCCGCACGTGATCGAGCCGGCCGCAGGTGCCGACCGTGCCACGCTCGCCTTCCTTCTCGCTGCGTACGACGAGGAGGAGGTCCCCGACGCCAAGGGGGGAACCGACACGCGCACGTTGCTGCGACTCGATCCCCGGCTCGCCCCGATCAAGGTCGCAGTGCTCCCGCTCTCGAAGAACGAGCAACTGGTGCCGCTGGCCGACGAGATCGCCCGGTCGTTACGCGCTCACTTCATGATCGACGTCGACGTCGCCGGGTCGATCGGGAAGCGATACCGCCGCCAGGACGAGGTGGGGACACCGCTGTGCGTCACCATCGACTTCGACTCGCTCGACGACGGCGCAGTCACGGTCCGTGACCGCGACACGATGCAGCAGGAACGCATCGCCATCACCGAGCTGCTCCCGCTCCTACACGAACGTCTGGGATGACCATGGCCGACCGCACGCACTACGAGGTGATCGACGCCGACCCGAAGGCGGCAAAGGCCGACCTCAAGGCGGCCTACGTCGCCGCGCTCGATGCGGCCCAGGCTGCCGGCGACCCCGAGGAGGTCAAGGCCGTGCGCCGGGCGTGGCAGGTGCTCAGCGACCAGGTGCAGCGTGACCGCTACGACGACGAGATCGGTCTGCACCACCGGGGCGGCCCCGGGACGGTGGTCGCGTCCGACTCCGCCGCCGATGACGAGGACACCGCCGGTGCCGGTCTCACGGCTGGGGACGCAGCTGCGCCAGGCGAGTCGTACGCGCGCACCCCGAAGGAGATGCGTGAGCAGCTCTTCCACCATGTGCCCGAGTTCCTGGAGCAGCCGACACTCGGACGCCGGATGACCGCGTCCCTCATCGACGCGGTGACGACGGTGGCGGTCTTCCTGGTGTCCATCACGGTGACCTACCAGATCACGGGCGCCGACACGGGTGGCACCGGGCTGGCCATCTTCGTGGCGTGGGCCGAGTTCTGGATCGTGGCGCTGTTCGTGGTGCCCACCTACCGGACCGGCCAGACCCTCGGGAAGCGCATGACCTACGTGATGACGGTCGACCGGGAGACCGGGTCCCTGGTGTCGGCCGCCCAGGTGACCCGCCGGTACATGGTGCCGATGGTGGCGCTGGCGCTGCTTCCCGGGTACGGGCCGATCCTGGCCTTGTTCTTCGGGCTTTCGTACGCGATGGGGCGCGACCAGCTCTCGCTGGCCGATCGGCTGGCCAGGACCGCAGTGGTCGTGGCCCGGTACCGGCCCACCCGCCCGGACCCGGCCGGCTGAGCGGATCCGGGGCGACCGCGGCCCGATCAGTAGGCTCGGCGGTCCCAACTCCGGCCCACGAGCGCGATTTCGGGAGAGCACCGTGAAGTACGTCTACGCCTTCGAGGAGGGCAACCGCGACCAGAAGTACCTCCTGGGCGGCAAGGGAGCGAACCTGGCCGAGATGACCAACCTCGGCCTCCCGGTACCCCCGGGGTTCACGATCACCACCGAGGCGTGCAAGGTCTACATGGCCGGCCACGACACGATGCCCGAGGGCCTCATGGACGAGGTCGGCGGCGCGCTCGTGGCGCTCGAGGCGAAGATGGGCAAGTCGCTCGGCGACGTCGACGACCCCCTGCTGGTCTCGGTCCGCTCGGGGGCCGCGTTCTCGATGCCGGGGATGATGGACACCGTCTTGAACCTCGGGCTCAACGACGTCTCGGTGCAGGGCCTGGCCAAGCAGACCGGCAACGAGCGCTTCGCCTTCGACTCCTACCGGCGCTTCGTGCAGATGTTCGGCAAGATCGTCCTCGACATCCCCGGCGACGAGTTCGAGCACGCGATCGAGGCGTTGCGGGACGAGCGGGGAGTGGCCACGGATCCCGAGCTGAGCGCCGACGACCTGCGCGGCCTCGTCGAGACGTTCAAGGGGATCGTGCGCGAGCGTGCCGGCATCGAGTTCCCGCAGGCGCCCACCGAGCAGCTTGCGTTCGCGGTCGAGGCCGTCTTCAAGTCGTGGAACGGTGATCGCGCCAAGATCTACCGGCGCATGGAGAACATCCCCGACGACCTCGGCACCGCGGTCAACGTCCAGGCGATGGCCTTCGGCAACAAGGGTGAGGACTCGGGAACCGGCGTGGCTTTCACGCGCGACCCTGCGACCGGCGAGAACCGGCCCTACGGCGACTTCCTCGCCAACGCCCAGGGCGAGGACGTGGTGGCGGGCATCCGCACCACGGAGCCGCTCGACGCAATGGCCAACCACTTTCCCGAGTGTCACGTGCAGCTGCTCGCGGTGATGGACCAGCTCCAGAACCACTACCGCGACATGTGCGACATCGAGTTCACCATCGAGCAGGGTCGCCTCTTCATCCTCCAGACCCGGGTCGGGAAGCGGACCG
>JBJSXO010000076.1:0-6058 GCA_046086425.1 Actinomycetota bacterium
TGGAACTTCGAGAAGTTCCTGATCGGGCGCGACGGCTCGGTCGTTGCCCGCTTCGCGCCCCAGGTCGAGCCCGAGGACCCGACGATCGTCGCCGCGATCGAATCCGCACTCTGACCGCCACGCCGCCCATCCCGGGTGTCCCGACGACGAGGACCGGGATGATGCGTATCTGACCGTCGTCTTCGGTTTCCGACGGTCAGATACGCACGTCAGATGTGCACGTGGGTCAGGTGGGGTCGCCGAGGGCGATGCGCTTGGCCTGGCGGTAGTCGGGCTTGCCGACCGAGGTACGGGGGATGGTGTCGGTGAGGTGCAGCTCGCGAGGCGCCTTGTACCCGGCGATGTGCTGACGGCAGAACTCCTGGAGGTCTTCGAGCGTGGGCGGCTCCACGCCGTCGCGCACCTTCACGATCGCGGCGACCCGCTCCACGAAGCGGTCGTCGGGCACCCCGACCACCACTGCGTCGAACACCGCCGGGTGGCCCTTGAGCGCCGCCTCCACCTCCTCGGGGAAGATCTTCTCACCGCCCGACTGGATGCACACCGAGCCCCGGCCGAACATCGTGATGGTCCCGTCGGCCTCGATGGTCGCGAAGTCTCCCGGGATGACCCAGCGCATGCCGTCGGGGTCCGTCACGAAGGTCGCTGCGGTCTTCTCCTCGTCCTTCCAGTACCCGAGGGGGATGTGACCGCAGCGGGCGAGCATGCCCTGCGTGCCGGAGCCGGGCTCGAGGGGCCGCCACTGCTCGTCGAGGACGTTCATCTGCGCGTTTACCGTGAACCGGGGCCCCTGAGCGGGCCCGTCCTGGTCCATCACGGCACCGGCGGCGCCGGTCTCCGACGCGCCGAAGCTGTCCATCACCAACACGTTGGGCAGCTTCGCGCGCAGGTGGTCCTTGATCGCCGGCGAGAGGATCGACCCGCCGGAGCCGATCAGGAAGACCGACGAGATGTCGACGTCGGCGGGCAGGTGGTCGAGCGCCTCGGCGAGCGGGCGGGCCATCGCGTCGCCGACCACCATGATCGACATGGCCCGCTCCTCGGCGGCGAGGCGCCAGATCTTCTGTCCGTCGAAGTGGTGGTCGGTGTTGAGGATGACGGTGCCACCGCTGAAGAAGTTGATGAAGCTCACCCACTGCCCGCCCCCGTGCATCAGCGGTGCGTTCACGATGCCGACCATCTGCGCGCCGTCGGCGGCGACGCGCTCGGCCAACTCCTCGGGCGTGCGGATCGGGGGCTGGCCGTACCCACCACCTCCGAGCGCGGCGAAGAAGATGTCCTCGGCCCGCCACATCACCCCCTTGGGCATGCCGGTGGTGCCACCCGTGTAGAGGACGTAGAGATCGTCGGCCGACCGGGGACCGAGCCCGTCACGCGCGGGGGACGAAGCCGCGAGCGCGTCCTCGTAGGCCACGGCACCGAGGCGCGCAACGGCCGCGGCCGACTCCTCGTCGTTGCTGTCGTCGTCGATCACCACGAAGTGGTGCAATTTCGGGGTGTCCCCGACGACCTCGGCGACCATCGGCGCGAACGCCCGCTCGAAGATGACGGCCACCGCATCGCTGTTGTCGAGCATGTAGCGCAGCTCGTCGGCGACGTAGCGGTAGTTGACGTTGACCACCGCGTTTCGGGCCTTGTAGATCCCGAGCTCGGCCTCGATCCACTCGGCGCGGTTCCAGGCCAGCACCGCCACCCACTCGCCCGGCTGCACCCCGGCGCTGCGCAGGTGGTGCGCAACCCGGTTGGCCCGCTCGTCGAGTTCCCGGTAGGTGCGCCGGACGGTCCCGGCGACGAGCGCCGTGCGGTCGGGGCAGGTGTCGGCGACGATCTCGAACAGATCGGCGAGGTTGAACGCTGCGGGAGCCACGGGCGGGAGGCTAGAACATCTCCGGGTCGGAGCCCGATCGGTGACCCACGCCCGGGGCCGTCCGGCGCCCCGGACCGCAGACCCCGGACCGCAGACCGCAGACCGCAGACCGGAAACGGAGAGGGTGTCGCATGCTGCTCGAGGACAAGGTCGTCGTGGTCACGGGGCTGGGCCCCGGGTTGGGTCGGGAGATCGCGTTGCTGTTCGCGCGTGAGGGCGCGGCGGTCGTCGTGGGGGCCCGGACCGCAGCGACCGTCGACACGGTTGCGGGCGAGATCGTGGCCGCGGGGGGCCGGGCCGTCGGAATCCCGACCGACATCACCGATCGCGTGCAGTGCGAGCGCATCCTCGAGACCGCCTCCGACACCTTCGGTGGCGTCGACGTCGTGCTCCAGAACGGGTTCGCCGCCCCGCGCTTCGAGTTGTTCGAGGACACCGACCTGGCCCGCTGGCGCCGGGCCATGGACGTCAACCTTTGGGGCACCCTCGAGCTCGCGCAGGCGTCGGTCCCGCACCTGGTGCACCGGGGTGGCGGTTCCATCGTCGTGGTCGGATCGATGATCGTGCGCAACGTACTCCCGTTGCAGGGGGGCTACGCGATCTCGAAGGGCGCGCTCAACACGGCGGTGCAGGTGCTTGCCCGCGAGCTCGGCCCGCACAAGATCCGGGTCAACTCGGTCGTCCCCGGATGGATGATGGGCCCGTCGGTCGAGGTCTACTTCCAGATGATGGAGGACGCGGGGAAGCCCCGCGACGAGCTCTACGCCGAGATCGCCTCGAACATCTCGCTCGGCGTCATCCCGACCGACGACGAGTGTGCGCGCGCGGCGCTGTTCCTCGCGTCGGACCTGTCCGCGATGGTGACCGGTGCCGCCATCGACGTGAACGGGGGCGAGGTCTTCCACTGACCGCCGCCGACCCGCCGCCGGGCCCGACCACCGAGGGCGAGGGCGTGGACGCGGTCGAGGCGCGCCTCGACGGCGCTGCGGCCCGCTTGGGGTGGGAGCTGGGGGTGGACGGGCCGGCGCTGTTGCGGGAGCGGAGCACCCTGCTCGGCATCGCGCCGGCGGGCACCGTCTCGGCGGGGGGATCGTGCCACCTCGTTCGGGCGGCCGACGGCTGGTTCGCGATGAACCTGGCCCGGGCGGAGGATCAGGGCGCGGTCGCAGCGTGGATGGCGCAGGAATGGGACGGGCCGGTCTGGGACGGCGTCGAGACCGCGTCGGCGACGATGGCCGTCACCGACGCGGTCGACCGGGCCCAGCTGCTCGGGATCCCCGCAGCGGTGGCAATCGCCCCCGACGAGTTCATCGGGCCCACGGTGGTGGTCGGGCGCGACCGCGAGGCCTCGGGGGCCGGCACCGACGCCCGCCCGCTCGTCGTCGACCTGTCCAGCCTGTGGGCCGGACCGCTGTGCGCACGCCTCATCGGAGGGTCGCTGTCGGCGCGGGTCGTGAAGGTGGAGCACGTGGCCCGCCCCGACGGCGCGCGCGCCGGCCCGCCGGCGTTCTGGCGCTCGCTCAACGCCCACAAGGAGGAGCGCCACGTCGACTTCTCCACCGAGACCGGGCGAGCCGAGCTGGTGGACCTGCTCCACCGGGCGCGGGTCATCGTGAGCGCGGCCCGCCCACGGGCGCTGGCCCACCTCGGGCTCGACCCGGTTGCGTACGCCGCCCGCGGAGCGGTCTGGGTGTCGATCACCGGGTACGGGTGGACCGGCCTGTGCGCGGACTGGGTCGCCTTCGGTGACGACGCCGCCGTGGCCGGGGGAGCGGCTGTCGCCGCGGGCGGCGCAGATGCACCCGTGTTCGTGGGCGACGCCGTGGCCGATCCGCTGGCCGGCCTCGCCGCGGCGGTGGTCGCGACGCGCCTGGTGCGGTCGGGTCGGGCCGGGGTCGTCGACGTCGCCATGGCCGGCGTCGTCAACCGCGCCCTGCGGACTCCCCGCGCCGAGGCGCGTTCCTGACCCGCACGACCGGCCGCGACCGCCCGCGACCGTCTGTGGCGGGCAACCGGGCTCGGTGGCCGGGCGGGTTAGCCTGCCGGGATGGCCCGGCTCGACCTCCCCGACGGTGACCTGCCCGAGATCGCCCGGGTGTGGGCGCTCCAGCCCGAGTTGGGCCGGGCGGTGGGTGAGCTCTCGGCTGCCGTCTCCGAGCGGAGCATCCTCTCCGCGCGGGTGAAGGAGGCGGTGCGCATGCGCATCGCGCTCATCAACGACTGTCCGGTCTGACGAGCCTGGCGCGTTCCGCAGTTGGCGGAGCACGGGGTGGACGAGGCGCTGTACGCCCACGTCGCCGACCACGCGCACTCGGAGTACTCGGCGCAGGAGCAGGTCGCGATCGAGTACGCCGAGCGGTTCGCGCTGGACCACCTGCAGATCGACGACGCGCTCTGGAACCGGCTGCGCGCCGAGTTCACCGATCCCGAGATCCTCGACCTCACCATCTGCATCGGGAACTGGCTCGCCTTCGGACGGCTGACCCAGGTGCTGCATCTCGACGCGACGCAGTAGGTTGCGCCGCCGATGAGCGGGCTTCTCGCCGACCGGGTGGTCGTGGTCACGGGGACCGACCAACCGTTGGTCCGGGGCCTCGCGGCCGGCGTCACGGCGGCGGGCGGGGCGGTCGCGCCGGTGCCGAGCGACGCACTGGGGTCGCGTGCCGACGCCGAGGCCGCGTTCGCCGCGGTGGCCGCAGAGCACGGGCCGATCGCCGGGGTCGTCCACGGCGCGATCGACCCGGTCGCCTTCGAGCGTGTCCCCATCCACGCGGTCGACGATGCCCGGTGGGACGCGGTGTGGGAGCAGACGCTCCGCTGCGCGTTGTTCGTGTTGCAGGCCGGCTACGGGCAGATGCGGGTGGGCGGTGGCGCGTTCGTGGTCGTCACGTCGGTGGTCGCCATGGCCGGTGCCGCCGAGCTTGCTCCGTACGCCGCCGCAATGGAGGGCGTGCGGGTCCTGGCCAAGTCGGCGGCGCGCCAGTGGGGTGGTGACGGGATCCGGGTGAACTGCCTGGCGGCGGGCCCCGAGCAGGTCCCGATCGGGCTGGCCGGGTCGGACCTGGCGCTGGCGCCGCCGGCGCTCGGTGGCCCGGGCGACCCCGCAGCGGACCTCGGTCCGGTGGTCGCGTGGCTGCTCGCGGACGACGCGCACCACTGCACCGGTCTGACCGTCACGGTCGACGGGGGCGTCTGGATGGCGCCGTGAGGCCCCTCGACGGGCGGACCGCGATCGTCACCGGGGCCGGCCAGGGCGTCGGCCGAGGGATCGCGCTCGCCCTCGCGGCCGCGGGCGCCAACGTGGTGGTCGCAGCGCGCCGGGCACTCACCGGCGAGCCCGTGGCTGCGGAGATCCGGGGCCGAGGCGGTGTCGCCGAGTGCATCGTGACCGACTGCACCGCGCGCACCGACATGGAGGCGTGCGTCGACGCCACGGTGGCCCGCTTCGGAGGGCTCGAGATCATGTTGCACAACGCCTTCGCGGGAGGTCGGGCCCACCGGCTCGAGGACCTCGATCTCGCCCTCTGGGACGAGAACTCGCGCACCGGCGCGTGGGCGTCGTTCTACGCAGCGCAAGTCGCCCACCCGCACCTCGCGGCGGCGGGTGACCGGGGCCGGCTCGTCTTCGTCACGTCGCCGGCGGCCGTCGAAGCGAGCGCGGGCATCCCGGCGTACGGTCCGGTCAAGGCCGCCCAGCGCGCGCTGGCCAAGAGCCTGGCGCGTGAGTGGGGACCCCTCGGCGTCACCGTCAACTGCATCGCGCCGGTCGCCGAGACCCCAGCCCTGGCCGGCGCGTTCGCCGAGCGCCCCGAGCTCGAGGAGCGGATGCGCCAGCGCACCGCACTGCGCCGCATCGGTGACGCCGAGCGCGACATCGGGGGTGTCGTGGTCTTCCTCGCGGCCGAGGCCGGCGGGTACGTGACCGGTCAGACGGTGGTGTGCGACGGCGGGTCGTTCCTGGGCCTCTGACCGTGGCGGCCGGCTGTGCTCACAGGGTGTCGGCCAACTCGTGCAGGCGCTCGGTGAGTCGCGCCGGGGCGACGACCTCGTCGACGAGGCCCCAGCGCAGGGCGCGGTGGGCGTCGACGGGCTCGCCGTCCCACACCATGCGCAGCAGCGTCTGGCGACCGACGCGGCGCGGGATCGACACCGTCCCCCCGGCGCCCGGGACCAGGCCGACTCCGAGCTCGG
>JBJSXO010000077.1:0-2982 GCA_046086425.1 Actinomycetota bacterium
ACGGTGATCTACGCCCGCCAGGGGTGCATCGACCACTCGGACTCGCTCGGTGCGGCGGCGCGCTTCGGCCGGGGCGACGTGCAGTGGATGACCGCCGGTGAGGGAGTCGTCCACTCCGAGATGTTCCCGCTCCTCGATCGCGACGGCCCCAACACCGTGGAGCTCTTCCAGATCTGGCTCAACCTGCCGTCCGCCCGCAAGCTCGCTCCGCCCTACTTCACGATGCTCTGGGACGAGCAGATCCCGCGCCTCGCGCCGGGTCCCGGGGTGGAGGTGACGGTGATCGCCGGTGCGCTCGAGGGTCTCGTCCCGCCTGCACCGCCACCGGACTCGTGGGCCCGCAACCCCGAGCACGATGTGGCGATCTGGCACGCGCGCATCGGACCTGGTGCGGGATGGAGGCTGCCGGCCGCACGGCATCCCGGCACCGTGCGCACCCTCTACGTGTTCGCCGGGGGCGTGCTGGAGGTGGACGGTCGGGTGGTCGAGGCGGGCACCGGGGCGCGCGTGCAGGCCGAGGTCGGCCTCGATCTGACCAGCGCCGACGGGGCCGAGGTGCTGATGCTGCAGGGTCGTCCGATCGCCGAGCCGGTGGCGCAGTACGGGCCGTTCGTGATGAACCATCGGGCCGAGATCCACGAGGCCATCGACGCCTACCAGCGCACGGGGTTCGGTGGGTGGCCCTGGCCCGATGACGATCCCGTGCACGGTCGCGACCGCGGTCGCTTCGCCCGCCATGCGGACGGTCGGGTCGAGGAGCCGGTCCCGGGCTGAGGCTGGTCCGGGTGCAGACGCCGGGTGCAGACGTCGGGTCAGACGCCCACGAGCGCCGGGGCCGGGGCCGGCGAGGTTGCGCCACGACGAAGGCGCTGGAACCACAGCGCGGTGACGCCGATCGCCGCGGCGCTCATCGACGACCCGAAGGTGGTCCGGGCCACCACGAAGGTGCCCAACGACTGGCTGAGCAGCAACCACAGGGTGACCCCGGCGTTGACCAGCTGGGTGACTCCCCACACCACCGAGATGCCCAGGAAGAAGCGCCGGAGGTGGCCGTGGGCCATTGCGTCCTCGGGGACCGGGCAGAAGTCGCGGGCGATGCGCAGCACCACGGGCTTCCCGACGAGGGCGGAGGCGAGGATCACGACGCCGGCCGTCGCCGTCGCCAGGGTCGGCTGCAGGAAGTATACGAAGCTGCTCCCTGCGGCGAGCGCGAGCGCGGTGCGCAGAGCCAGCGCCCCGAGGCCGAGCAGCAAGAGCGTGGGTACCCGGCGGCCCCGCGCGACGCGGGTGCCGATGGCGACGGTGGACCACAGAAAGGTCCCGACGATGGCCCAGGACTGCCCGCCGAGGTGGAGCAGCGTGAGGAACAGCGCAGTGGGGATCACGGCGCCCTCGAGGACCCGGGGCAGGGCGTGGCGGGCGAGGGCTCGGAGGGGCGGGAGGACAAGCGGCGGCATCGGAGGGAGAATCGGCGTCCCGTCGGGGATCTTGAGGGCTTCTTCGGGGATCTCGGCATCGAGGAGCGGGCGTCGCAGCCCGGTCGGCCGTCCCGACGGTCTCGCAAGACCGGCGTTGCTCGAGCGTACGAGCGCGTGGAGGCAGCCGGTGGTCGGCCCCTGAGAGGCTCACAGTCCGTCGGTTAGCCTCCGCCCATGGCCAACCTGAACCAAGCCAACGAAGCGTTCGTCGAGGAGTTCTGCGGAGCCTGGGCGGCACGCGACGTCGACCGGATCCTCGGCTACTTCGCCGCCGATGCCGTGTACCACAACATCCCGGTCGAGCCGGCCGTCGGCCACGATGCCATTCGGGCGGTCGTCGAGATGTTCGTGCCTCCTGCGGACGAGATCGAGTTCGTGATCCACACCATGATCTCGAGTGGTGACCTCGTCTTCACCGAGCGCACCGACCGGTTCGTCATGGGTGACAAGACGATCTCTCTGCCGGTGGCTGGGGTGTTCGAGGTGCGAGACGGCAGGATCGTGGCGTGGCGTGACTACTTCGACCTGCAGACGTTCATGAGCCAGTCGGCGTGAGCGGCGCTGCGGGCCTCAGTCGGTGCCGGTGAACGTCCGGTAGACGCTGCGGAGCGTGTGGTCGGTCTCCTCGGCCGTGCGTCGTACCGATCCCTCCGAACGAGTCAGCTCGGTGGGGTCGGGTGTGGGCTGGGCCCGACGCAGGCGGTAGTCGGCGTCGATCGCGAGACCGAGGGTCTGGAGCGCGCGCCGGCCCCGATCGGCGGTAGCCCGGGTGGACGCGTCGGGTGCGGACTCGGACAGCTCCTCGAACGCGCGCAGTGATGCGAGGATCTGCTGCGCAATCTGGCCCGTGGGTGCTGTGCCCTGTGACAGGTCCCGGGCTACCGCCCCGGCCTCGGCAGTGGCATCAGCGGCATGGTTGCGCCACTGCGTCGCGAGGCGTCGGGCGGCGGCGCGCCTGCGGGCGACCGCGACCAGTCCGACGAGGCCGACGACGACGACCGCAGCCGCAACCGGGATCCAGGGAATGCTGGTTCCCCCGCTGCCCGAGTCCTTCTCGGTGGTGACGGGGACGGGCTCGGTGGTGGCGACGGCGTCGGTCGTGGTGCTCGTGGTCTCGGCGCCCGTCGTGGTGGTCGTCGCGACCGTGGCGACGGTCGTCGGGGTGGACGTCGGGGTCGTCGTTGGGGTCGTCGGGGTCGTGGTGGTCGGCGTGGTCTGGGCGCTGCTCACCGCGACGGTCTCGCCGATGCTGCCGACCCCGATGAGGAGCACGGCGGCGAGGCGGAGGGCGAGGCGGCGCATGGGGTCTCCCGACGGCCGGACGCGGGCCGGAGGCAGTAGGACGCAATGGGACGCAAAGTCTACGGTGGAGTGATGCGGGCAGGGAAGTGCCGACCGGGGCCCTCGGCGGGCCGGCGGGCACCGGAGGGCCGTGCCGCCCGCCGGATCGTGGTCATGGGCGCCGGCGGCCGCGACTTCCACGACTTCAACGTGGCGTTCCGCG
>JBJSXO010000078.1:0-3272 GCA_046086425.1 Actinomycetota bacterium
GTCGTCGACCTCATGGTCGGCCTGCCGCCCGCCCCGGGCGACCTGTCGTGGCGCGACAGCCTGCGTCCGTTGCTCAAGGACGAGGAGTCGCTCCGGGGTTTCGCGCACCCGGCGTCCTACATGTTCAGGAACCTGCCCCGTGAGCGCTTCGCCGACGACCCACCCCGGGCGGTGCTCGACGCGATGGACCGCTACGGCGTGGAGTTCGCGCTCATCGGCGTGCACCCCGACGACCCGACCGCGATGCGGGCGCTGGCCGAGCATGAGGTCGACGACACCCCCGGCGACGGCGTCGGCGAAGGTCACGTCGCGCCGAACGCGGGGTTCGCCGGGCCCGGCTCGGGGAGCCCGAGCAGGGCGGCGAGGCAGTGCGTGACCGCGTTGTTGCGGCCCAGGTCGGAGTCGGCGGGCAGGAGCTCGAACTCCACGAGGAGGTTCTTGATCTGCATCATCACCACGCCGAAGCGCACGCCGGCGAATACCTCGTAGAAGTGGAGGTCGCGCGCCTGACGCCCCGACTCCCGCTCGTAGTGCGCGACCATCTCCTCGCGGGTGGGGAAGCCCGGGAGCCGGTCCCGGAACATGCCCTCGTGGAAGTGCCGGTCGAGGAACAGCCACCAGCCGAGGTCCATCATCGGGTCGGCCAACGTCACCATCTCCCAGTCGAGCACGGCGGCGACGTGGCAGTCGTCGTCGAAGAGCTGGTTGTTGATCCGCGCGTCACCCCAACAGACGGTGATCTCGGGGTCCGTCGCCGGCGCGTGGGCCCGGACCCACTCCAGCGCCGGGCCGACGGTCGGCTGGGCCTCACCCCGCGCGGCCCACGCGAACGACGCCTCGTAGTAGCGGAGCTGCTGCTCGAAGCCGAGCGAACCGTACTGCGGCTTGTCGAGGAAGTCGAGGCCGAGGGCCCGCCAGTCGAGCGCGTGCACGCGCGCCAGCGCAGCGAGGCCGCTCTCCACGAGAACCTGGCGCTCGGCCGGAGTGAGGTCGTCGTGGACCCAGCCGCCGACGGTGTAGGGCGGGCTGTCGGCCGGGACGCGACACCCGTCGATGCGGTCCATCACGAAGAACGGGGCACCCAGGACCGTGTCCGAGGCCTCGAAGCCCCGCACCACCGGCACGGGCACGTCGGTCCGGGTGCCCAGGATCTCGAGCACCCGGTACTGCCAGTCGAAGTCCGACTCGAGGAAGACCGTGTGCGCAGTGGGCTTCACTCGGACCACGACCCCCTCGGTGCGGCGGGTGCCGTCGGGCGCGGTGGAGGGCACGTTGGTCAGGAGCGTCTCGTTGGAGAAGCCGGTGAGCGCCGGTCCCTGGATGGGGCCGACCTCCACGTCGGTGCCGCCGAAGTGCGTCGTGAACCACGGGGCGAGGATGGCGCGGGTGGCCTCGAGGTCGCGCTGCTCGGGGATGGGCATCGGGTCCTCCTGGTACGGCGGTGACGGGATCGGTGGTGACGTGATCGCGGGCTACGGCGTCGCGCTCGGCTACACGACGACGCCGGTGGCGCGCAGCGTCTCCACCTCGTCGGCGGTGAAGCCCCATGAGTCGAGGACGCCGACCGGGTCGACGCCGGGATGCTCGGGCGGGTCGGGGACGGGATCGGGATGGGCGGAGAACCGGGGTGCCGGTGCGGGCTGAGGCACGCCGTGGTGCTCGAGGTAGCCGCGTCGGGCGACGTTGTGGGGATGACGAGGTGCCTCGAGGGGCGACAGCACCGGCGCGACGCACGCGTCGGTGCCGTCGAACACTGTGCACCACTCGTCGCGACTACGCGTTGCGAACACCGAGGCGAAGCGGGCCTTGAGGGCAGCCCAGTTGGCCGGGTCGTCGCGGTCGGGCAGCGTCGCCGGGTCGAGCTCCAACCGGTCGAGCAGGATCGCGTAGAACTGCGGCTCGATCGCGCCGACGGCCATCCACTGGTCGTCGGAGGTGGCGTAGACCTCGTAGTACGGCGCGCCGGTGTCGAGCATGTTGGTTCCGCGTGCGCCCCAGAAGCCCGACGCGCGTGCCGCGAAGAACGGCGTCATCATCAGGGCCGCACCGTCGATCATCGCGGCGTCGATCACCTGTCCGGCTCCGGTGCGGGCGCGCTCGAGGAGCGCGGCAACGATGCCGAACGCCAGCAGCATGCCGCCCCCGGCGAAGTCGCCGACGACGTTGAGGGGCGGGGTCGGCGGCTGCCCCGCGCGGCCCATGGGCTCGAGGGCCCCGGAGATCGCGATGTAGTCGATGTCGTGGCCGGCCATCGGCGCGTAGGGCCCGTCCTGGCCCCAACCGGTGAGCCGTCCGTAGACGAGGCCCGGGTTGACGGCCATGCACGCGTCGGGGCCGATGCCGAGGCGCTCGGCCACCCCGGGACGGAACACGTCGATCACGGCGTCGGCCCGCGCGCACAGGCGGAGGAACACCGCGACGCCGCCCTCAGTCTTCAGGTCGAGGCCCACTGCCCGCTTGCCCCGGTACATCGCGTTCGACGCCGGGCGGGTGCGGTCGGTTGCCGCAGCGGCGTCGGCGCGCTCGACCCGTAGCACCTCGGCACCGAGGTCGGCGAGCAGCATCCCGCAGAAGGGCCCCGGCCCGAGGCCGGTGATCTCCACGACGCGGACGCCGGCGAGCGGGCCGCCCGTGGTCACGGTGCGCCTACGGCGGGGGTGCCGGGGGCGTCGTAGCGGGCCGTGTCGATGACCACGAAGGTGGCCTCGCCCTCGGCGAGGCGGTCGCCGTCGCACCACGACTCGCCGGTCACGATCGTCTTGCGTTCCTCCTCGCGGTCGATCCAGCCGACGAAGCGGATCGGTCGACCGAGGGGCGTGGGCCGGCGGTACCGCACCGTGAGCGTGCCCGTGAGGGTGGGCCGCTGCCCGAACGACGCTGCGGCACCGAGGACCATGTCGAACATCGCGGCCACGATCCCTCCGTGCAGGCAGCCCGGGGGGCCCTCGTAGACGTGGCCGAACGTGGCGTGGCCGACGGCACGGTCGCCGTCGCGCACGATCCGGATGGGCGGCGCAAGGGGGTGGCCCGGCCCGATGAACGGGTGCGACTCCCAGACCTGCGACGCGGCCTGGACGCCTCCGTGGAGCCCGGTCTCGGGGTACCGGGTGGCGGGGGCGTGGGGCGCGAGCACCTCCGCGATGGCCTCGAGGCCGGCTGCGACCTCGTCCAGGGCCGCCGGATCCGCGCCGGAAGCGGTGAGGCCGGCGACGACCCGACGGGCGGCGTCGGCGGCGCGCCGGCCGGCGAGGACCGCGTCGGGCACGTCGGGG
>JBJSXO010000079.1:0-2691 GCA_046086425.1 Actinomycetota bacterium
GGCGCTCGCGTGCACCCGTACGTGGGCGCCGTCGAGGTCGTCCCGGCGCTCCGGGCCGAGCAGCGCCCCGAGCGCGGCGAGCACATCGGTTCACGCTTACACGATGACCCGGTAGGGGATCCCGAACCAGCCCTCGGACACCGCCGCGTGGGTCACCCCGAGCCCGACCGTGCAGCGACCCGGCCCGGCGACGCCGGTGACGGTGAGGGCCTGGAGGGCGAGGGGCAGCGGGTGGCGACCCTGGATCGGGACCACTGCGGTCCCGAGGTGCACGTCGGGGACGTCGCCTGCGACCACCGCGATCGTGGTGAGGGCGTCGAGGCCCATGACCTGGGGGAACCACAGTGCGTCGAAGCAGGCGGCGGTGGCGCGGCGGGCCCAGGCCCGGGCCTCGTCGACCGAGCCCAGTGCGGTGGCGTTGAACGTGCCCACCCGGATCCCCACTGCGCCCTCCCTGGGTACGTACTCCCCCACGGCCACCGCCGGTCGCGGCGGGTCTGTACCGCCGGGACATTATTGGCGACGGGGCCCCGGGGGCGGGCCGGGCCCTCGCCACGGATCGGACCCGGTCGGACCACGTCGGAACGGATCGGACCGGATCGGATCCGGACGAACAGCGACGGATCGAGCCCACGGCGATTCCCGGAGGTGGCCATGAGCGAGGCAGGCACGAGCGACGGACGGACCCCCGTGCGTGACGGCGCGGTCGTCGTCGGCGACGACGGCGCCGAGCGCTACATCGTGATCTCGGCCGACGGCCACGCCGGCGGTGCGATCCCCGACTACCGCCCGTACCTCGCCTCGAAGTGGCACGACGACTTCGACGCCTGGGCGGCGGCGTACGAGATGCCCTACGAGGACCTGCTCGGCGACCTCGGCACGCGCAACTGGGACTCCGAGCGCCGCCGGCGCGACCTCGAGGCCGACGGCCAGGTCGCCGAGGTGATCTTCCCCAACACGGTGCCGCCGTTCTTCCCCAAGGTGTCGCTGGCCTCCCAGCCGCCCGCGATCACCGCGGCCGACATGGAGCAGCGCTGGGCCGGGCTGCGGGCCCACAACCGGTGGCTCGTCGACTTCTGCAATGACCTGCCCGGGCGCCGCGCCGGCGTGGCCCAGATCACCCTCCACGACGTCGAGGCGTCGGTCGCCGAGATCCGCTGGGCCCACGCGGCCGGCCTCACCGGGGGCGTGCTGCTCCCGGGCACGCCGCCGGGGATCGGCCTGCCTCAGCTCTACGCCGAGCACTACGAGCCGCTGTTTCGCGTGTGCGCCGAGCTCGGGGTGACGCTGAACCACCACACGGGCAGCGCAGCGCCGCCCATGGGCGACAGCGACCGCGACGCGGTGGTGTTCTTGCTCGAGGTCTCATGGTGGGCCCACCGTGCGTTCACCCACCTCATCGTCTCGGGGGTGTTCGAGCGCCACCCCGAGTTGCAGCTCGTCTTCACCGAGCAGGGCACGGCGTGGGTCCCCGAGGAGCTCGACCGCCTCGACCTGTTCTTCCGACGGATGCGCAACGCCGGCGGTTCCCAGGAGCAGGTCTGGGGCAAGGCCATCGCCGACTCCATGTCGCTGCTCCCGAGCGAGTACTGGGCCCGCCAGTGCCATCTCGGCGCCAGCTTCATCCGCCCGGTCGAGGTCGGCCTACGCCACCAGGTCGGGGTCGACCGGATCATGTGGGGCAGTGACTACCCCCACAAGGAGTCGAGCCACCCGTACTCGCTCGAGGCCATCAAGGCGGCGTTCGCCGGGGTGCCTCGCGACGAGGTAGCGCTCATGCTCGGCGGCAACGCCGCAGCGCTCTACGGCTTCGACCTCGACCACCTTGCGCCCATCGCCGCGCGGGTCGGACCGCGGGTCGCCGACGTGGCCGAGCCGCTCGACCGCACCACGCTTGCGGTCGAGGCGTACAAGTGCCCGGCCTTCGCCCCCGAGTACGCCACCACCTGACCGGCCCCGACGAACCCCGACCAACGCCGACGAGCCCCGAGGAGCCCCGATGACGCCCAGCCCCCGTGCCACCGAGACCGGTGACAACGCGCCGTACCTGATCATCGCCGCCGACAGCCACGCCGGCCTGCCCACCGAGCAGTACCGGGAGTACCTTGCGTCCGAGTACCACGCTGCGTTCGACGAGTTCCTCGCCGAGCGTGCCGCCACGCTCGAGGAAGTCACCAAGATGGGCATCCGCGACGACGACTACGCCAAGAAGTGGTTCGAGGAGCACGACGAGGAGCTCGCCGGCGGCTGGGACGCCATCAAGCGCGACCAGTCCCTCGACGGCGACGGCGTGGCGGCCGAGGTCGTGTACCCCGACGCCGATGCGGTCGAGAGCCGGACCTGCGTGCCCTTCGGTGCCGGCCTCGGCCTCAGCGGTGACCTCGACCCCGAGTTGGGCATGGCCGGCGCGCAGGCCCACAACCGCTGGCTCGCCGACCTCTGCGCCGTCAGCCCGGAGCGGCGCTGCGGCGTGGCCCTGGTGCCCATCACCGCCGAGCTCGACGTCGTGCTCGCCGAGATCCGCCGAGCCAAGGAGTCCGGCCTCGGCGCGGTGATGATCCCGGCCATGTGGGTGAACCAGGCGCCGTACCACGACCGCCGCTACGACTCGGTGTGGGCGCTCTGCGAGGAGCTGCAGATGCCGGTGGTCACGCACTCCGGATCGGCCGCCCGCGACGAGTACGGCGACCA
>JBJSXO010000080.1:0-2258 GCA_046086425.1 Actinomycetota bacterium
GCGTCCGCATCCACGGGATCAGCGACCTCGTCGTGCGGACCGCGCCGGACGCGGTCGAGGTGCGCGACCACAAGGTGACCCGGGCGGTCCGCACGCCCGAGCAGCTCCGCGGCGACCTGCAGCTGGGCGTCTACGGGTGGCTGGCCCGGGCCACCTGGCCGTGGGCGAACCGCGTGGTGGTCGCCCACCACTACCCGCTCACCGGGGCGCTGGTGCGCGTCGACCTCGACGACGCCTGGATCGACGCGGCGCTCGACCGGGTCCGGGGCGTGGCCGGTCGGGTGGCCGGCGATCACGAGTTCGCGCCCACCCCCGGCGAGCACTGCCGGAACTGTGCCTACACCGCGATCTGCGACGCCGCGGCCATCACCTGAGCCCGCAGGCCGACCGCGCCCCCCTCACGAACGGGCGACGACGGTCAGGATCACCCCGAACAACGCGATCATCACCGTCAGCGTTGCGAGCGGTCGCCAGGTCTGGGCCCGGAATTCCCGGTGCATCTCGGCGACGACCTCGGATCGGAGCGTCGACAGCCGCTCCACCAACGTGCGCTCGGTGACGAGCGTGGACCATCCGCCCATCGGGCGATCCGTGAGATAGGCGGCTGCTTCCACGCCGAACTTCTCCTCCAACAACAGTCGGATCCTCGACGCCTGCTCGTCGACCACCAGCGGACCTCCTCGATCGCACGATCCGATCGCCACGAGTCTCCGAGACGGAGAGCCACGCGGAGATGCAGACCGTCCATCGGGACGCCGTTCCGGCCGGTGTCCGAGCCGGCCTCGGGCTAGATCCTCTGACCGCTGCCTGCGAGGGCATCGAGCAGCGGGCGGTAGGACGCGAAGGCCGGTCGGTGCAGGCCGACGACCTTGCCCGCGTCATCCCAGCGGCGCAGTCGGATCGCCGCCTCCGCACCCGGTCGGGCAAGGAACGCGGTCGCCTCGGCGGCGGTCATCGGGCCACCCTGCACGGCGAGGCTGCGCTGTGAACCGGCCGACAACCCGGCTGCGTACGCGTGCTCGGTCGCGCACAGGTAGCGCTTGGCCTCGACGTGGAGGAGCACGGGATCGGCGACCTCGGACGGGAACACCGCAGCGAGGTACTCGACCCCGACCACCTCGTGGCGTCGGTCGACCCCCGGCACGTACGCGCCCCCCCGGTCGAGATCGAGGAGATGCCCGACGTCGTGCAGCAACGCGGCCACCACCAGTGCGTCGTCGGCGCCGTCGGCGCGGGCCAACGCAGCGCACTGGATCGCGTGGTCGGTCTGGGTGACGTCCTCGTCGTAGCGCTCCCCGCCCCGGCGGGCGAAGAGATCGCACACCTCGGCCACGGTGGTCACCCGACGATCCGCCCCTCGAAGTCACCGAGCAACGAGACCCGTCGGGGCGCGTCGTCGGCGAGCTCGGCCGCCTTGGCCCGGTAGTACTCGTCGCGCAACGTGCCCTCACGCGCCGCGTTGTAGGTCGGGTACAGCGCGCGGCGGGGCCGGTCGGACCGGTTGGGCCCACTCCGGTGCGGGGTGCGCGAGTGGAACCACAGCGTCCCGCCCGCGGGCACCTCGACCGGTTCCCAGCGCATGGTCGCCACCACCTCGGGGGCGACGCAGCCCCGCTCGTCCTGGGGCCAGATGCGGTCGTGGGCGCCGCTCACCACCTCGAGGCAGCCGTTGGCGACGGTGGCTTCGTCGATCGCGACCATGCACGACACGTGGGTCTCGACGAACCGGTAGGCGGGGGCGTCCTGATGGGGCGAGTAGCCGGCCCCACCGGGGAGCTTGTAGTTGCACTTCTCCTTGTAGAGCACCGCCGGCTCTCCGAGCAGCGCGCCGGCGGTGGCGGGCATGGCGCCCTCGGTGAGGAAGGCCCGCAGTCCGGCGTGGACCTCGACGAAGTGCTCGCTGCGACACCGGGCCGGGCCGCGGTCGGTCTCCTCGAAGTAGTGGAGGACCCCGACGGCCGGATCGAGGTCGGCGAGCTCGTCGGCCCAGGCGCGCAGCCGCTCGGGGGTCGGCCCCGACCCGTCGGCGTCGGCGGTGGCGACCCAGCCCGCCTCGGAGAAGTGGCGGACCGCCGCCGGGTCGTCGGCGGCGAACGCGGGGACCACGCTGTGATCGTACCGACGGGCCCGGGCTCCGAACCGCCCGATCCGGACCCCCGCGGCACACCGTGTGGATAGGACAGAATGGAGCACCTCCCCCGAGCCGCCCCGGCCCGAGCCCACCGGCCCCGAGTCCCGGACGTCCATGCCCCCGTCGC
>JBJSXO010000081.1:0-4648 GCA_046086425.1 Actinomycetota bacterium
GATGCCGGTCGCGGCGTCGAGGTCGGGGACGATCAGGCCGAAGACCCCGACCCGCAGGGTGTGGTCGGCCGGCTTGTCGGCGGCCATCAGGCTCGGGATCACGAAGGGCATCACCGACGTGTGGGTGACCCCGTGCTCGACGATGGTCGGCCAGAACCGGCTCTGCGACCACTTCGGCATCAGCACGGCGGTCGCGCCGACGCCGAGCACCGCGAAGAAGCTCCAGCTCTGCGCGTTGACGTGGAAGAACGGCAGGAAGATGACGTAGGTGTCGTCGGGGGTGAGGTCGATGTTGCGCGGCCCGGTGCGGCTCGCCCAGACCGCGTTGGCGTGGGTGTGCACGACCGCCTTCGGGCGGCTGGTGGTGCCGGAGGTGAACATGATCCCGAACGGCCGCATCGGCTCGGGCGGGCGCGGCACCCAAGCCGCGGCGTCGCCCCACAGCGTGTCGAAGCGGTCGAAGCCGTGCGCGGCCTCCTCGGCGGTGGGCGGTTCGCCGCTGTTGTCGTCGGTGACCGCGATCCAGCGCAGCCCGGGCGCGGCGGCGGCCACCATGGCCGCGAACCGGGGCTGGGTGATCGCGGCGACCGCGCCGGTGTGCTCGGCGAAATAGGTCATCTCCGCCCCGACCGACTTGGTGTTGGTGGTCACGGCGACGGCACCGAGCGTGGCGCAGGCCAGCCACGTCAGCACCAGCTCGGGGCAGTTCTCGGCGTGGACGAGCACCGTGTCGCCGGGGGCGATCCCGCGCGCGGCGAGGCCGGCGGCGAGGCGGGTGACGTCGGTGCGCAGCTCGGCGTAGGTCCAGCGGGTGCCGGCGCCCTCCCGGGGGGTCCAGACCAGGGCGGGGTGGTCGGGCCGGTGCTCGGCCCAGTGCCCGAGGAGGTGGGGGATGTCCTGGCCGGACATCTGGAACTGCTCGAGAGCGTCGTCGGTGAGGGTGGGCATCGGGGCATTGTGGACCGCCGGAGGGGCCCGGCGGGAACGGAGCGGGAACGAAGCGGGAACGGAGGGAGCGGCGGGTGCCCGACCGTCCCGGCCGGCCGTGCGCCGGGGGCGCGGCGTCGTTACGCTCGGGGGATGAGCGCTGCGCCTGCCCCGGAGGTCGACCTCGACGTCGACGTCGTGGTGGTGGGGGCCGGGATGGCCGGGCTCTACTCACTCCACCATCTCCGGGAGCTGGGCTTTCGTGCGGTGGTGCTCGAGCAGGGCGACGGCGTGGGGGGCACCTGGTTCTGGAACCGGTACCCGGGGGCGCGTTGCGACGTGCCCAGCCTCGAGTACTCGTTCGGGTTCTCCGAGGAGCTCGAGCAGGAGTGGGAGTGGACCGAGGTCTTCCCCTCGCAACCCGAGATCGAGCGCTACCTCAACCACGTGGCCGACCGGTTCGACCTCCGGCGGGACATCCGCCTCGGGACCCGGGTCACCGGCGCGAACTACGACGAGGCGCGCCGCACCTGGACCGTCGAGACCGAGCCCGGCGAGACCTTCACCGGTCGCTTCCTCATGATGGCGACCGGCTGTCTCTCGGTCCCGCAGATCCCCGACATCCCCGGACGCGACACCTTCGCCGGGCCCGTGGTGTTCACCAACACGTGGCCGCGTGAGGGCGTGGACCTCGCGGGCAAGCGCGTCGGCCTCATCGGTACCGGCTCGTCGGGGGTGCAGTCGGTCCCCGAGATCGCCGACATGGCAGAGCACCTCGTCGTGTTCCAGCGCACGCCGACCTACACGTGGCCGTCGCACAACGGCCCGCTCCCCGCCGAGGTGCAGGCCAAGACCAAGTCGCTCTACCGGGATCTGCGCGCCGGCCAGCGGGCCAACCCGGGCGGGGTGACCGGCCGCACGGGCGCGATCATCCTGCAGATGGCCGAGGACCGGCGGATCCTCGAGACCAGCGAGGAGGAGCGCCTCGCGGCGCTCGACGAGCTCGGGTGGGACGCGACGCGGGTCTGGGTCGACGCGCTCACCGATCCCGAGGCCAACGAGGCCGCGTGCGAGCTGTACCGGACCATGGTGCGCCGCACGGTGACGGACCCCGAGGTGGCGGAGGCCCTCTCGCCGCGCGGGTTCCCGATCGGCTGCAAGCGCCCGGTGATCGACTCCCACTACTTCGAGACCTTCAATCGCGACGACGTCACGCTCGTCGACCTCCGCAAGGGGGGGATCGAGGCGATCGACGAGACCGGCATCCGCACGGCGCAGGGCCACTTCGACCTCGACGTCATCGTGTTCGCCACCGGGTTCGACGCGATGACCGGCGCCCTGACCCGAGTCGACCTCCGGGGTCGCGACGGCGCGATCCTGCGCGACGTCTGGGCCGATGGCCCGCGCACCTACCTGGGGCTCCAGGTTGCGGGCTTCCCCAACCTGTTCACCGTCACCGGGCCGGGGAGCCCGTCGGTGCTCGCCAACATGGTGGTGTGCATCGAGCAGCACGTCGAATGGATCGCCGACTGCCTCGTCCACATGCGGGCGCACGGGTACACGGAGGTCGAGGCCATGGTGGAGGCCCAGGACGCCTGGGTCGACCAGGTCAACGCCATCGCCGGCGCCACGATGATGACGGCGCCGAGCTGCAACTCGTGGTACCTCGGGGCGAACATCCCCGGCAAGCCGCGCGTGTTCCTGCCGTACGTGGGTGGCCTCAACCGGTACATCGAGAAGACCGATGCCGTGGTGGCCGGCGGCTACGAGGGGTTTGCGTTCGCCTGAGCCCACTGGGAGTATCGGCGCCGACCGAAGGAGCACCGATGCCCAGCCCGTTCTCGTACGCAGGCAAGCGCGTGGTCGTCACCGGCGCCGCCACGGGCGTGGGGGCGGCGCTGCTCGACCTCCTCGTCGAGCTCGGTGAGCCCGCGGTCACGGTCGTCGACCGCAAGGCACCGACGGGCCCGCACGCAGCGTTCGTGGAGGCCGACCTCTCGGACCCGGCGGCGG
The DNA here is from genome assembly GCA_046086425.1 of Actinomycetota bacterium. Lineage (GTDB taxonomy): Bacteria > Actinomycetota > Acidimicrobiia > IMCC26256 > PALSA-555 > CAIUKV01. The sequence goes on from JBJSXO010000081.1 coordinate 2,941, forward strand.
TGGACGACGCGATCGCCCGGATCGACGGGCGTGTCGACGTGCTCTTCAACAACGCGGGCGTGGCGGCCACGTTGCCGCCGAGGACGGTGCTCGCGGTGAACTATCTCGCGCTGCGCCGTCTGTCGGAGCGCCTCCTCGAGAAGATCCCGGCCGGGGGTGCCATCGTGAACACGGCGTCGATCGCCGGTGGTCGGTGGGCCGAGCACCTGGCCGAGATCACCGAGCTCCTCGACATCGGCGACTGGGACGCGTCGCTCGACTGGGTGGACGCCAACCTCGACGCGGTCGGTGGCGACTCGTACGGGTTCTCCAAGGAGGTCGTACGCGTCTGGGGCATGCGCAACTCGCGCGCCACGGGTGCGCGGGGCGTGCGTACCAACAGCGTGTGCCCGGCCCCGGTCGACACCCCGCTCCTCGACGACTTCAAGGCGACCATCGGCGAGAAGCTCATCGAGTGGACGGCGAAGGAGGCCACCGGCGCGCTGATGACTCCGCGTGAGGTGGCGATGCCGCTGGCCTTCCTCGGCAGCGAGGCCGCGGCGTACGTGAACGGGCACGACCTCGTCGCCGACGGTGGGTTCAACGCCGCGATGGCCACCGGTCAGGTGGACCTCTCGGCGCTCATGGGCTGAGCGCGCCGGGAGCCGGGGCGCGCGTGAGCGGGGGAGGCGACATGCCGGGCTACTACCACGTGGGCATCGTCGTCCCCGACCTCGAAGCGGCCCAGGCGCGCTTCACCGAGCTGGTGGGGACCGAGTGGGGGCCGGTGCTCGAGACGCAGCTCCCGGCGCGTCTCGGCGACGGCACCGAGATCGTCGTGCCCAACAAGATCTGCTACTCGACCGCGCATCCGTACCTCGAGCTCATCGAGGAGGCGCCGGGTACGCCGTGGGTGTGCAACGAGCACTCCAACCTGCACCACATCGGGTTCTTCTCCGAGGCCTTCGCGGCCGACACCGCCCGCCTGAGCGCCGCGGCGTGCCCGTTGGAGATGATGGACGGCCACGGCGACGGTCCGCCGACGACCTTCACCTATCACCGGGACCCGCTCGGGGTGCGGCTCGAGCTCGTGAACGACGCGATCCGGGCGACGATGGAGGAGTTCATGTTCCGCGCCCCCGGGGGTTGAGCGCGCCCCGAGGGGCGACGCAGGCGGTCGCTACGCTCCGCAGGTGAACGAGGGCCGGACGGGCGAGCGGGTCGTGGTGCGGGCCGAGCGCCTGGTGGCGGGGGGCGCCGCGCTGGCGCGACGCGACGACGGGCGCATCGTCCTCGTGGACGGAGCGCTCCCCGGCGAGCGGGTCGAGGTCGAGGTGCGCACGCGCCGGGGCACCGAGCACGGACAGGTGGTGCGGGTCGTCGATCCGGCCACCGACCGGATCACCCCGGTGTGCCCGCAGGTTGCGGCCGGGTGCGGCGGCTGCGACCTCGCCCATCTCGCAACCGACGCCCAGGTGCCGGCCAAGGTCGCGTTGGTGACCGACGCGCTGCGCCGGCTGGGCCGCTGGACGGACCCGGTCGTGCGGCCGGGCCCGGAGCTTCCCCCGTGGGCCTTCCGCACCTCGATGCGCCTCGCCGTGACCGGCGGTCGGGCCGGGCTGCACCGGACCGGAACGAAGGAGGTCGTCGGCCTCGACCACTGCCTGGTCGCGCACCCCCGCCTCGACGAGCTGGTCCACGAGGGCGACTTCGCCGACGCCCGCGAGGT
>JBJSXO010000082.1:0-7566 GCA_046086425.1 Actinomycetota bacterium
GCCCAAGCCGGCGGCCACCGCCGGAGGCGCCGGCACCGGCACGATCACCGCGCCCATGCAGGGGACGATCGTGAAGCTGCTCGTGGCCGAGGGCGACCCGATCGAGGCCGGCCAGTCGGTGCTGGTGCTCGAGGCGATGAAGATGGAGAACCACATCAACGCCGAGACCTCGGGCACGGTAAAGGAGATCCGCGTCGCCGCGGGCGACACCGTCGGTCCCGGCGACGTCCTCGCCGTCATCGAGTAGGCGCGGACACAACGGCCCGCCTGCTGCGCGCCACCGATCGGGGATCCCCCGTGGTCACCGAACCCCGGGGGGGGCGGGCAGACTCGCGGCGATGGCCGAGCGACGCGACGATCCGGTGACCGGGCGGGTGGTGCTCTGTGCGCCGGGACGTGCGGCACGTCCGCACACCGTCGCACCCGCCCCGGCCGGACCGCCCGCCGTGGCCGGATGTCCCTTCTGCCCCGGCAACGAGCAGGAGACGCCGCCGGAGTGCGCGCGCACCGGCAGCGGCGACCCCGACGCACCGGGGTGGCGGGTGCGGGTCGTCCCCAACCTCTACCCCGTGGTGGGCGGGCCGGCCACCGGTCCCGGGGCGAGCGGCGCCCACGAGGTCGTGATCCTCGACCCGGACCACTCCCGCGACCTGGCCCGGATGGACGACGCCAGGGTCGAGGAGCTGTTCACCGTGCTGCGCGACCGGGCTCGCGTGCACGCCGGCGCCGGCGCGGCCCACGTACAGGTCCTGCTCAACCACGGTCGCGCGGCCGGCGCCTCGATCGCCCACCCCCACGCGCAGGTGATCGCCATCGAGTTCGTGCCCCCGCTCGTGCGTGAGGGGCTGACCCGGTTCGCCGCGGCGCGCACCGACGTCGTCGCCGCCGACTTCGACGCAAGCGGCCCGCAGGGCGGACGCGTCGTCGACGGCCCCGGGTGGGCCTGGGTGCCGTGGGCGGCGGCGAGCCCGTACGAGACCCGGGTCGCCGCGCCCGATGCCGGCGCGCGGTTCGAGGCCACCCCCGATGGTGCGCTCGCCGCCGTCGCCCGTCTCACCCGTGACGTCGCGGCCGGGATGGCCCGACTGCTCGGTGAGATCGCGTACAACGTGACGGTGCACAACGGCCCGGCCCGCGGCGACGACCGGTATCACTGGTACGTGACCGTAACCCCTCGCCTGTCGACGATCGCCGGCTTCGAGCTCGGCACCGGAGTGCTCGTCAACTCCGTCCTCCCCGCCGACGCAGCCGAGCAGCTGCGTCAGGCCGTCACCGAAGGAGCACTGCCGTGAGCGTCCGCATCCGCATCGAGACCGAGATCCCCGCGCCCCCCGACGTCGTGTGGGCGGCGATCGAGGATCTCTCGACCCACACCGAGTGGATGGCCGACGCCGAGCGCATCACCTTCGTGAGCGAGCAGCGCGCCGGGGTCGGCACCGAGTTCGACTGCCTCACGGTGGTGGGCCCGCTGCGCACGACCGACCGGATGACCGTCACCGAGTGGGAGCCCGGTGCCGTGATGGGCATCCGCCACAAGGGCGCGGTGACCGGCACGGGTCGGTTCACCCTCGAGAGCGCAGGGTCCGGGACGCGCTTCTGCTGGAGCGAGGAGCTCCGGTTCCCGTGGTGGCTCGGCGGCCGTATCGGCGAGGTCGCCAGGAAGCCGGTGCTCACCCGGGTCTGGCGGCGCAACCTCACGCGGTTGCGGGCCTACGTCGGGGGCCGCGCCACCTCCTGATCGCGGGGGTACGCCGGCTCAGCGCCCAGAGAACCGGGCACGGCCCGGGCCGTGCTCGCGGAAGGAAGCGATCCCGGTCGCGGCGTCCTCGGTGCCGAACGCATCTACGAAGCACTCGGTCTCGAGGTCGAGCGCGGCAGGAAGCGGCAGGTCGACACCCCCGTCGACGGCGCGCTTGACCTGGCCCATCGCGACCACTGCGCCCGACGCGAACGACGCCGCCCACTCCAGCGCAGCGGTCTCGAGTTCGTCGGTGGGAACCACGCGATCGACGAGACCCATCGCCAGCGCGTCGTCGGCGCGCACCTGGCGGCCGCTCCAGCACAGCTCCTTCGCCCGGGCCGGGCCGACGAGGCGCGCCAGGCGCTGGGTGCCTCCGCCGCCGGGGATGATGCCGAGCAGGATCTCCGGCTGGCCGAGCCGGGCGCTCTCGGCGGCGATGCGCAGGTCGCACGCCAACGCAATCTCGAGGCCCCCGCCGAGCGCGTAGCCGGAGATCGCCGCGATGACCGGGCGCGGGATCGCACCCATGGCGTCACCCGCAGCGCGAAATCCCGCCGCGACGAGCCGGGCCTCCGCCGGCCCCCCGAACTCCTCGATGTCGGCCCCCGCGGCCAGGGCGCGCTCGCTACCCGTGAGCACCACGGCCTTCACTCCCGGGTCGGCACCGAGCTCGGTCGCCCGCTGGGTGAGCTCGCCGAGCATGGCGCGTGAGAGCGGGTTGAGGGGCGGCCGGTTCAGCCGGAGGACGGCGACGCCGTCGTCACGGCGTTCGCTGAGCACCAGGGCGTCGGACATGGGCGGAGCGTAGCGACCGGTCGGCGCGGTTGCGGTGCGCGCTCACCATGGTGTGGGCTACGGCGATGACCGTCGCCGACGTGCTCTCGGATCTGCTCGGACCCGACCTCCCGATCGCGGTCCGGGCCTACGACGGCAGCGCGTGCGGCCGCCCGGACGCGACGACCACGCTGCTCGTGCGCTCCCCCGACGCGTTCCGGCGCATCCTCACTGCGCCCGACGAACTCGGGTTCGGGCGGGCCTACGTCGCCGGCGACCTCGAGGTCGACGGGGACATCTTCGAGGTCCTCACCGTCGCCCGGACCGTGGAGTCGCTCCGGATCACCCCCCGCCGGGTCGCCCGACTGCTCCGGCTCGTCGGTGGGTCGGGGCTCCGACCGCTCGCCCCACCACCGGAGGAGGCGCGCCTTCGCGGTCGCCGCCACTCGCGCGCCCGCGATGCCGCGGCGATCGCGCACCACTACGACGTGTCGAAAGAGTTCTATCGCATCGTGCTCGGCCCGTCCCTCACGTACTCCTGCGCGGTGTGGACCGACGCCACCACGACCCTCGAGCAGGCTCAGGCGAACAAGTACGAGCTGGTCAGCACGAAGCTCGGTCTGGCCCCCGGCATGCGGCTCCTCGACGTCGGGTGCGGTTGGGGCGGGATGCTGCTGCACGCAGCCGAGCACCACGGTGTGTACGCAGTGGGAGTCACGCTCTCACGCGCGCAGGCCGACCTGGCCCGCGCCCGCGCGGCCGAACGAGGCCTCGCCGATCGGGTGGAGGTGCGCTACGGCGACTTCCGCGACGTCACCGACGGTCCCTACGACGCGATCAGCTCGATCGGTATGTTCGAGCACGTCGGACTCGCGGAGCTCGATCGCTACTTCCGCCGCTGCCGCGGCCTGCTCGCCCCCCAGGGCCGCATGGTCAACCACGGGATCAGTGCCCCGGCCCACGCCGGGCGCAAGACCCATCGCCGCTTCGCGCCCCGTCGCTTGCGGAGGACCTTCACCGACCGTTACGTGTTCCCCGACGGCGAGCTCCACGAAGCGGGGGCCGTCGTGTCGGCGATGCAGGCCGCCGGATTCGAAGTCCGTCACCTCGAGAGCCTGCGCGAGCACTACGCCCGCACGCTGCGCTGCTGGATCGCCAACCTCGAGGCCCGGTGGGACGACGCGGTGCGCGAGTCGAGCGAGGGTCGGGCGCGTGTGTGGCGCCTCTACATGGCCGCAGCTGCGTACGGGTTCGGTCTCGACGACGCCGAAGTGCACCAGGTGGTCGGCACCGCGACCGAGGCCGGCGACAGCGGCTTCCCCCTGCGACCGGTGTTCTCGCCCTGACCGGGGCCGGCGCGCGCTAGCCGGGCTCGCCGGTCAGCAAGGCCGCGGCGGCGTACGGGTCGACCTCGCGGAGTTCGACCCGGTGCATCACCGCGTCGAACTCCGGGGTCCGGTACCGCGCGTCGACGCGGGCGCCCAGATGGGCGACGGCGATCGCCCGCACCTCGTCGCGCAGGCGCGCCCGGCGACGGTCCCGCAAACCGTCGCCGGTCATGAGGAACGCCCGGTGCGCAGTGACCGCGTCCCATACGGCACCGACGCCGTCCCCGGCGGTCGCCACGGCCCGCACCACCGGCGGCTCCCAGTCGCGCGTGCCGCCCAGCCCGAGCATCTGGCGGACGTCGCGCTCGGTGTCGTCGGCGCCGGGCCGATCGGCCTTGTTGACCACGAACACGTCGGCGATCTCCATCAGCCCGGCCTTGTTGGCTTGCACGGCGTCGCCCCAGCCCGGGTTCAGGACCACGATGGTGGTGTCGGTCGCCGCCGCCACCTCGACCTCCACCTGGCCCACTCCCACCGTCTCCACCAGGACCCAGGGCTTGCCCGATGCGTCGAGGACCCGGATCGCCTGAGGGGTGGCGAGGGCGAGCCCACCGAGATGCCCACGCGTCGCCATCGACCGGATGAACACGCCGGGGTCGGTGGAGTGGTCCTGCATGCGGACACGGTCACCGAGGATCGCGCCCCCCGAGAACGGGCTCGTCGGGTCGACTGCGAGCACGCCGACCTCGTCGCCGTCGGCGCGCAGCCGCCGGACCAGGCGATCGGTGAGGGTGGACTTCCCTGCGCCGGGCGCGCCCGTGATCCCGACTGTGTACGCGCGTCCCGTTGCGGGGTACAGCGCGGCTGCGGCGGCGACTGCGGCCGCGCCACCCGTCTCGATGAGGGAGATCAGTCGGGCCACCGCGCGCCGATCGCCGGCGCAGGCAGCCCGGACGAGCTCCTCTGCGTCGTTCAGGCTTCTTCCTCGACCGCAGTGATACCGGGGACGCGGTCCATGATGATCCGCTCGACGCCGGCCTTCAGCGTCATCGTCGAGACCGGGCAGGTGCCGCAGGCACCCACGAGCTCGACGAACACCACGCCGTCATCGTCAATGCGCTTGAACACGATGTCGCCGCCGTCGGCCTGGAGCGCGGGCCGGATGGCCTCGATGGCCTCGAGCACGCCGGCCTCCCGGTCGGCGGATGCGGTGTCGGTGGTCATGCGCCCAGTATCGCAGGCCCGGCCACCCTCGGGAACGGGTCGGGGGCGCCCCGGCCGGTCACTCGACGACGCGGGTGACGTCGCCGCCCAGCGCGCGGAGCTTGCCGGCGAGATCCGGGTAGCCCCGGTCGACGTGGCGGGCGTCGTGCACGACGGTCTCCCCGTCGGCCACCAGGCCGGCGAGCACGAGCGCGGCCCCGGCCCGCACGTCGAGTGCCTGCACCGGGGCGCCGGACAAGCGCCGGGTACCCCGGACCACGGCGTGGCGACCCTCGGTGTGCACGTGCGCACCCATGCGATTGAGCTCGGCGGTGAAGACCAGGCGGTTGTCGAAGACGTTCTCGGTCACGATGCCCGTGCCGTCGGCCACCGCCAGTGCGGCGACCGCGAAGGGCATGAAGTCGGTGGCGAAGCCGGGGAACGGGAGGGTCTGCACGTCGATCCCACGGGGCCGGCCGGCCATCGTGATGCGAACCCCGTCGACCACCGGCTCCACTCGGGCGCCGAAGTCGACCAGCTTGTCGGCCGCCACACCGAGGTGCTCGGTCGCGATGCCCTCGACCGTGACGTCGCCCCCGGCGATCGCCGCTGCGAAGAGATAGGTGCCGCCCTCGATGCGGTCACCGATCACGGCGTGGTCGGCCGGGATGAGCTCGTCGACCCCCTCGACGGTGATCGTGTGGGTGCCGGCGCCGTCGATGCGCGCGCCCATCTTGCCGAGGAACGCGGCGAGATCAGAGATCTCGGGCTCCCGTGCGGCGTTGTCGATCACCGTCTCGCCCTTGGCCAGCACCGCAGCGGTCATCAGCGTCTCGGTGGCGCCGACACTCGGAAAGTCGAGCACGACACGAGCGCCGCTGAGCGCGTTGACTCGCGCATCGATGAAGCCGTGCACCACGTCGAGTTCCACCCCCATCGCCTGGAGCCCACGCGTGTGGAGGTCGAGCTTGCGACTGCCGATGTTGTCGCCCCCCGGCATCGCCACGCGCGCCCGGCCGTGGCGCGCGAGCAGTGGACCGAGGACGTTGATCGACGCACGCATCCGGCTGACGAGCTCGTACGGGGCTTCGGGCAGAAGTGGTCCCGTGGCGTCGACCCGCAGCGCGTCGTCACCTTCCCATGCGACCGGCGCGCCGATCGCCCGGAGCAGCTCGCACATCACGTCGAGGTCGGCAACCGGATGGAGGTTCCGCACCGTCGAGACACCCGGGCACAGCAGCGCGGCGGCCAGCTGCTTGCAGCCCGCGTTCTTGGTCATGCCCGCCGCCCGCACGGTCCCGGCGAGCGGTCCTGCGGGTCGGATGCAGTAGCGGGACGCCCCTTCGGCCATCAGGGGAGCGTAGCGAGCGCCCGGCGCCTCAGCGCCCCGAGTACACCGGCGGGCGGCCCTGCGCGAACGCAGTGATGGCCTCGCCGAAGTCCGTCGACGCCATGCACGCCGACTGCGCCTCGGCCTCGACGACGAGACCGTCACGCACGGAGCGACCGTCGAGGGCGGCGTGGACCGCGCGCTTCGCCCCGCGCACCGCGAGCGGCGGCTGCGCAGCAATGGTGGCTGCGAGCTCGGCGGCCACCGCGTCGAGCTCCTCCTCGCCCACCAGCCGCTCCACCAGCCCGATGCGCAGCGCCTCCTCCGCATCGATCTGCATCGCGGTCGTGATGAGCTCGATGGCCTTGCCGGACCCGACGATCCGAGGCAGCCGCTGGGTGCCCCCGAGGTCGGGCAGGATCCCGTACTTGTGCTCCAGGAGCCCGACCCGCGCGCCCCGGGCCAGGATCCGGATGTCACAGGCCAAGGCGAGCTGGAGTCCGGCGCCGAGTGCGTAGCCACGGATCGCGGCGATGGTGACGAAGGGCGCCTCGGCGAGCAGGTGTAGGAGTCCTGCGCGTTCATGATCGCGTCGACCTTGGGATCGGCGTGGCGCGCGGGCGCGTCGGTACCGATCGCCTCGATCCCCACCCCGCCCAAGAACACCGATGTGTCGATGCCGCTCGAGAAGGCCCGGCCCTCGCCCCGCACCACGAGCGCCCGGATCTCGCCCGGGTCGGCCACCAGCCGCCGGCCGAGGTCGCGCATCTCGGCCCACATCTCGACGGTGAACGCGTTCAGCCGGTCGGGACGGTTCAGGTGCAGGGTCGCGACGTTCCCGTCGGTCTCCAGCCGGATCGTCTCGAAGTCCTCACCGTTGGTCATGGTGTTCCTCTCACGGGGTCACGGGAGCCGTCGCACCCACTCGACCGTGGCCTCGGCCGCGGCGGTCAGCATGTCGTCGAGCGTACGGCCGCTGGACTTCAGCGGCCGGAAGCCGTGGTCGGCGGTGTCGAGCCAGCACCACGACACCGTCCCCGGGACCGCGCGGGCCGACCGCTCGAGGTCGGGCTTCGCCGCCAGCGCGTCTCGTGTCCCGCTCACGAACAGCACCGGCGAGGTGAGGCGACCGAAGTGCTCGTTGCGCACCTTCTCGTGCTTTCCCGCGGGGTGCAGCGGGTAGCCGAGGA